>JBNKQE010000028.1:0-24208 GCA_050295715.1 Leptospirales bacterium | reverse complement strand
AATGAAACACATCCGCATAGTTTTGAAAGACGAACTGGATAAGATCGGAATTCGCATCAACAATGGAGACCTGACCCACTGGCTCAAAGACGAGTAGAAAACTCAGAAGAAAATCAAGAAATTACAAGGAGACAATAATGCCGGAAGAGAGAAAACAAAAAGTCAGGCGCGGAAAAATTCTCGGCGCACAGTATCATGATAGCGGATACAACAATGAAAATAAATTGCGAGATTATGTGGACACCATCACCGATATCAATTATCGGTTTCAATTGAGCAGGCTACAAATTAAAGAAGCAATGAAATATATCCGATTGTATGAAAAACATGGAAAACCAATCCCTGAAAACTGGAGATCGTTCAAGCTGAAGTATAAACATAACTCAGGATTCACCCTACAAACCATTGTGGATCCTAATTCAGACACCTGGAAGCAGGTCGATGGTAATGGAAATGTAGTCGCCAGTGGCCGAATTGTAGACGACGGGCATGGTGGACAACGCTTTATAATTGAATCTTCCCCTTCGGGTGAGATGCCCACTGTGAATTATTCTGGCAATAGTTCAATAGCACAACCAAGCATAGAAACCAATGCTGAATTGGGGGCTCGATTGAATCAAGGACTCAAGCATGCACCGGCACAGGCGGTTCGGGAAGAAATCAAAACCAGGTTAGGATTAACGGATAATCAGGCAAAATATGTACATAAAAAATGGTGTGTGGCTGCATCCAATTATGCATTGCTCAGGGATTATGGTTTGTATAATGGAACTACTTTCGATATCACATATGATTGTCTGACTTAATGAAACCTCATGTCAAAAATTCTATTGAATAATGCATTTCACAATATTACATTCAAAACATTTCCCATCAATTATTAATCAGTTAAATTATAATTTTCGTTTTCGAAGGGCTCTTGATTCTGTAAAATCATCTAAAGATTTCGTCCGATAAGTATAAATAAATATTAATGGATTAATAAAAAGTTAATCCACGTAGGTGAGCAACAACGCTACGCCCCAGAGCGCCTGGTTCATAACCTCCTTCGAGCATGGATAGAACACGTCCATGTCCGAGTTCTATGGAAGCTTTGCGGATAAACTTACTGATTTCAAAATAGTTGTTTTCCACAAATAAAAGGTCAGCGGTAGGATCGTCTTTATGACCATCAAAACCAGCAGAAATGATTAAAAGATTCGGATTAAAGTCTATAATCTTTGGAATCCAGTGCTCTTTTACGATCGTTTCCAGATCCTTACCTGTAGAACCGGGAGAGAGGGGATAAAAACACATATTATTGTAAGGTGATTTTTCTTCACTCCACGGGTAGAATGGATGTTGAAAGGTTGAGAGAAAAAACACACGGTGATCATTTTGAAAAATACTCTCAGTTCCATTCCCATGATGCACATCGAAATCCAGGATCATGACACGGTTTATCCCAGGTTTGCTCAATGCGTATCTGGCAGCTACGGCAACATTATTGAAAATACAAAATCCCATAGCCTCATCTTTTTTTGCATGATGTCCAGGCGGGCGTATCAGGCAAAAAACAGGATCCATTGGATGCTCCATAAGAAGATCGACTCCCATGATGCCTGCACCGGCTGCCCTGAAAGCAGACCGCAAAGTTCCCGGTCCAATAGAGGTATCGCCATCATCCAGATAAACAGTTCCATCTTCATGTACAAGTTGAATCAATTGATTTATATAGTTTTCTGTATGAACCTGGAGGAGATATTTTTTTTCAATTACTGGAGCGTCATAATAACGAATAAAAGATTCAAGACCGGATGCTATCAATGCATCGTTTATGGCGCTCATGCGCGAGGGGGCTTCCGGATGATTTTCACCGGGCATATGTTCGCGGCATTCATGATGGGAAATCAAACGTAAGGTCATAATATTTATATTAGAGATATGATTTATAACTACTGAGTATATACGGTGATCAATTACTATGAATTTACATTATTTGCAATACTTTTTTAATCCAACAAGCATCGCAGTATTTGGAGCGAGTGATCGTGAAAATTCAGTTGGGAAATACGTTTTTAAGTCTTTAAGATCAGGTGATTTCAAAGGAGATATCTATCCTGTAAATCCCGCACATGCATTTATTGATGAAATTAAGTGCTATCCTGATCTATCATCAATCAGTCACCGAGTTGATCTTGCAATTGTCGCCACACCTTCAAAAACCCTGCCGGCTATTATTAAAGAGTGCGGTGAAAAAGGCACGAGATCCCTTGTAATATTATCAGCAGGATTCGGCGAAATAGGACATGAAGGTAAATCACGGGAACAGCGCATTGTCGAACTGGCACATAATCTGGGCATTCGTATTATTGGCCCCAATTGCCTTGGAATCATGCGCCCTTCTGTTGGTCTTAACGCAACATTTAGCAAGAATGACGCACTGGATGGTGATATCGCACTTATCTCACAATCAGGCGCTCTCTGCACTGCCATTCTTGATTGGGCCAGACCTCGCAAGATCGGTTTTTCCACTGTAATTTCCCTGGGCGATGCCGCCGACACGGATTTTGGTGATGTGCTTACCTTTCTTGCGACGGATCCCAAAACCAGCAGCATATTACTCTATGTAGAAGGAATCAGGCACTCAAGAAATTTCATGAGTGGTTTGAGAATTGCCGCCAGCATGAAGCCCGTTATCGTAGTGAAATCCGGACGTCATCGAGAGGGATCGCGCGCTGCAATTTCTCACACAGGAGCTATGATCGGAGCTGATGATGTTTTTTCTGCTGCTCTGGAGAGGGCCGGTGCTGTTCGTGCTTATTCTATTGAACAGCTTTTTGCCGCAGCAGAAATTCTATCAGGAAGATTCAGACTTCGCGGTGATCGGTTGTGTATTCTCACGAATGGAGGTGGTCCCGGAGTGATGGCCACAGATCGCGCCGTTGAATCAGGAATAAAAATTGCCAATCTTACTTCCGAGACAATAAAGAAACTAAATGATATTCTTCCGGCTCCCTGGTCCCACAATAACCCTGTTGATATTCTGGGAGATGCTACGCCGAAACGATATGCAGAAGCACTTGAGATATGTCTCCATGACCCTGAAGTTGACGGTGTTCTTGTCATTCTTACTCCACAGGCAATGACCGATCCGATTGAAGCAGCCCGGGCAATACTGAGTGTTTGGAGTAATTCACAGGAGAAACCTGTACTGACTGCCTGGATGGGCGAAGAACAGGTCAAAGAAGCAAGAGATATTTTTGCTTCAGAGTCAATTGCTGATTTCAGTTCACCGGAAGCTGCGGTTGAAGCTTTTTCTTACCTTGTCAGTTATTATAGAAATCAACAGTTACTTGTTCAGCTCCCCTCATCACGTAACATGGACAAAAGCTCGGATATTGAAGGTGCACGAATGATTATAGAGAGCGCACTGACTGAGGGACGTAAAATTCTGGATATTCCGGAATCTCGAGCAATACTGAGAGCTTTTCATATCCCGGTAAATGTTGCCATATCTGCAAAAAATGTAAACGAAGCTTTGGTGGCTTCGGAGACTGTTGGATTTCCCGTCGTGATGAAAATTGATTCTCCAGCAATCATCCATAAGTCGGATGCCGGTGGAGTCTGTCTGAATATTACATCTCCACAGAGTGTTCGCTTAAAATACAATGAAATTGTCGATACAATTAAACAGAGGTATCCTGATGCACCTGTTCGGGGTGTTACAATAGAACCAATGATTAAAAGCCTGCATCCTCGTGAACTGCTAATCGGAATCGTCCATGATCCGGTATTTGGACCTGTAATAAGTTTCGGTGCGGGAGGCACATCCGTGGAAGTCACACGAGACCGTTCGATGGCTCTTCCCCCTCTGAATGAGTTTCTCATTGATCGTATGATTTCGCATACCAGAATTGCACAGATGTTAGGAAATTACAGAAACATGCCGCCGATTCCTTTAGATAAATTAAAGAGTCTTCTTCTTCGCATCTCTGAACTTGTAAGCGAAGTCCCGGAAATTCAAGAACTGGATTTAAATCCTGTTATTGCTGATGAAAATGACATTACTGTAGCGGATATCCGCATCAGAGTAGATTTCCCGGCGGCCGGTCATCGTGCGTACGATCATATGTCAATACATCCCTACCCTAAAGATCTGATCAATTACTATCAATTGAGCGATGGGACAATGATTACGATTCGCCCTATAAAACCAGAAGATGCAGAACGAGAACAAAATTTTGTAACACATTTATCTGATGATGCACGATATTTTAGATTTCATCAGGCTGTACAATCACTTACACCGGAAATGCTGGTGCGATTTACGCAAATTGATTACGACAGGGAAATGGCTCTGGTAGCGGTGGTAAATATTGATTCAAGAGAAACACAGATTGCAGTAGCTCGCTATATCACAACACCGGATAGGCAGGGATGTGAATTTGCTATAGTCGTTGCTGATGAATGGCATGGTAAAGGTCTGGGAACACGTATTATGGAAAGCTTAATGAACGTAGCAAGAGGGCGTGGATATCGGTGGATACGGGGATCGGTTCTCAAAGAAAATCAACGAATGATTCGCCTTATGAATCATCTTGATTTTGACGTAAGACCCGATGAAGAAGATCCGGTATTACTGGTTGCTGAACGGGAACTATAATACAGTCGGAGCCAGTACAGAATCAATAATAAATCTGCAATTCTCTTTTTATTAAACTAATAGCCTGTCCTGATACAGATTCTCAAGGTCTGGATGACTCTCTACTCCGACGTTTTTGAAAAGAAACGTCACACAGGCGGAAGCTTTGCTTTCAATCTGCCTCTCGTCACAAAAGTCATGGAGAGATTTTCAGGCATACTCTAAAGAAAGACTGTACGAAGAGATGTAATAATATTATCCAGACCGATCCGTTTTGGTGAAGATACTGGAATACAGTATTCAAAAATATCTTCTTCTTTCCAGGTCTTTTTCGCTTTCGCTTTTTCAGCCGCATTCATTGTATCCCATCTTGTGCGGGCAAACACCAGAGTAAGATCCCTCTGTCGACAGTAATCAACAATTATGGCCTCTTCTTCTCTAATCCTTCGGCGAGCATCCAGAACAAGAACTATAGCTATTAAATCTTCGGACTGCTTTAAGAACTTATTCAGAATTGTCCCAAGTTCTGATCGCATAGTTCTATTGACTTCAGCATAACCATAACCGGGTGTATCTATAAGATAGGTTTCCTGATCTCCCAGGTTCCCGGCTGGTAGTAAATAGTAATTCAACAGCCTTGTCTTTCCTGCTGTCTTTGAAGCACGTGCCAGGTTTTTATGATCGCAAACAGCAGAGAGAAGTGTTGACTTACCGGAATTTGACCTGCCCATAAAGGCAATACAGGGAAGTCTGTGCTCTTCTTTTATATACGTAACATCCGGAAAGGACCCTATGTAATTGACGCCGCGAAAATATGGAAATGGTTTGTTTTGAGTCATAACAATTCTGATTTTTTAAATGAGTAATACGAAACAGTTCTAATGATCCATTAAGAATCTTCGTTCAAATTACTGAAATATTCTTTCCTGAGTATTTATAAATTCTTCCAGTTCATCCGGCAATTTAGGTTTCATAAACAGGTAGCCCTGAGCCAGATCACAGCCAATAGCTCGAAGATATTCCAGCTGTGTGGAAGTCTCAACACCTTCCGCAACGGTCGTCATATTCATTCCCTTTCCCATGGCAACAATGGCGGAAATAAGTGAATCACTTTCACCACCTGTTTTAATATCCATAATGAATGACCTATCTATTTTAATTTTATGCAGCGGAAATCTATTTAAATAAACAAGTGAAGAATAACCGGTACCAAAATCATCTATAGCTATTTTGAGTCCCAACCTCTCAATACGTTTGAGTATTGAGAGGGAAAGATCAAAATCGTTCATTGCGACATTTTCTGTAATCTCAATTTCAAGAAGGGATCTATCAACATCATACTTACTCAGAGTTCTATTTATTGCGTCGGCCGCCATTCCATTGTTAAACTGCATTGCAGAAAAATTAAAAGAGATTATAATAGGTTTCATACCGGAAGATTGCCAGCGTAATTGTTGGCGGCATACTTCATTGAGAACCCAGCTGCCTATATCGTCAATCAAGCCTATTTCTTCAGCAAGCGGTATAAAATCACCAGGTGATACTACAATTCCATCTTCTTTCTTCCAGCGGATTAATGCCTCAACTCCAACCACTTCACCGGTCTTTAGATCTATCTGAGGCTGGTAGTATAAAACAAACTCTTCTTTTTTCAATGCAACGCGAAGGTCATTTTCCATACTCAGTCTATTCAATACACCAGATTCCATCTGAGGTGTATAAATATTTACAAAACTTGTTCCCTCATCACGTGATCGATCCCTGGCAATTTCCGCTTTGCGTATTAAATCCCTGGCGTTTGAAGCATCTTCGGGAAACAGACTAACACCAAGGCTAATATTTATGTGAATTTCTCTTCCCTGAATGTTAAAAGATGTATCAAATAATTTCTGAATTTCATGAGAAACAATAATAGCCTGTTGTCCATTTTTGATTCCGGGAACTATAATCCCAAACTCATCGCCGCCCATACGAGCAATCATTGTATTATCACCGAGTCCGGCTTTCAGTCGGTCAGCAACGGCAACAAGTAATAAATCTCCTATTTGATGATTTAAGGATTCATTAATTCGTTTAAAACGTATAATATCTACAACAATCATACAAAGATCTTTCGGATTTCCATCCTGGTCTGAGATCATAATTTCCAGATCACTGAATAAGAGGTTTCTATTGGGCAGGCTTGTAAGCGGGTCATGATGAGTTAGAAAGTGCAGACGATTTTCAGCCTGCTTTCGCGTTGTGATATCCGAAAATATTCCAATATAATTAAGAGTCTGACCCGAACTGTTTTTTAATGACGTTATATGCAGCCATTCGGGGTAAAATTCTCCATTCTTTCTTTTATTCCAGATTTCACCTTTCCAGTATCCAAATGAGATAATCGATCGCCACATCGTTTCAAAAAAGAGACGATCATGCCTTCCCGATGCAAGAATACGGGGAGTCTTTCCGATTACATCACCCTGATCGTATCCCGTAACGTTTGTGAATGCGGCATTCGTCATTAATATTCGTTGATTTTCATCGGTTATTATAACGGCTTCCAGTATATTCTCAAGGACTGAAACTGTAAGATTCAGACGATCGTTGATCTCACTTTGACTTGTAATATCACTGTTTATAATCTTACGCCCCATTATAACATTATCCGTATCAGGGATACTGTGGCATCTATGCTTAATATATCTAACATCTCCAATTTTCGTTTTTATTCTAAAAGTTAATTCCAGTGGATCTTCGGTAGACATCTCAGCCAGTCGATGATCCAAGAATTTTTCTCTGTCATCTTCATAGATTATCTTACTCAATAATTCCGGATCATTGAGAAATTCTTCATCAGTATAACCGGTAAATTCATAGCAGGAGGGTGCTAAATATATAAATTGACCTTCCAGGTCCTGCAGATACTCCCAATCAATCGCATATCCGATTGCTGCTCTGATTCTGGACTCACTTTGCTTCAAGGCCTTCTCTTTTTTGTCCTTTGTTGTAGCATCAAAAATCACAATATATAATATTGTTGATTTATTATATTCGGCCATGCTGAAAAAAATATCTACAACCCGCAACTCACCTGAAGCGCATTTATGCCGTGACCTAAAAAATGGATCATGAATCTCATCTGCTATAAGGTCATCCTCACAGATGGAATCATCATTCAAATCATTGAAGTTCATTGCTTTAAGTTGCGGAACTGAATATCCGTAAAAAGTAGAAGCAGCTTCATTCGCATCAAGAATGAAGCCTGTCTCAAGATCAACGATGAGTGTAATTAGCCTATTATGGAAAAGTCTGCTGTAAAATCTTCCCGGATTGTTATGAATTTTAATACGTATGTCAATCATACGTATTACTTCCCTCAATTGAAAATCGCTGCTATCGATTGAAAGGATAGCACATCTATCATCAGCTATTTCCTCCATTACACTGCTTACTTCTTCTTGATTGCTATTGTTAATGAAAATTATTCCGGTCAAAGAGTGTGAAATATAGCTCTGAATATCAGCTCGGTTAAACTGAAAATTCTCTTCTATAATAATAGTTGTAATTTTTAGTATTTCATGAACCGGGATTTTTTGCATCTGTAAAACGTTCCAATTTTCAAGTGCAATATTTAGCAATCGATTGTAAAATGCAGCTGGATTCAGGGATTCTGTAATATAAATAATATCCATATAATCAAGTAAGAAATCCAACCATGATCCTGGAATTGGACAATTAGCCAGTCAGATAATGGTCGAAGTTTTGTAATTCAAAATAAACTTCAGATTGATTTATTACAATTCAGTCAATATAAAAATGCTTACGCAAGAGGGAACGAATTTTCTATCGTGTGGATTGCCCCCTCGGGTTTTAGTTGACTTGAGAATAAATGGAACGCATTTACTTCAAACTCTGAAGACTCGAATTGACTGAAAGAGTTCATATAATCCTCCATCCTGCCATGATGATATCTCTTCATCCGGGCAATTGTCAAATGTGGTGTGTATTTTCGTTTTTCACCGGGAATTTCCAGAGAATTAAGTTTATTTTCAACTTTTCTATGCAATTCTCGCAATCGTTCCAGCGGGTTAATGTGAATCCATATAATTGGTCCGGATCCCTTTTTTGAAAAATTGCCGACTCCTGAAAGTTTTATTCGAAATGATTCATGTTTAATACTTGAGAGAACTTCTTGAATCTTACAAACCTTCTTTTCATCCGTATCGCCAAGAAATTTCAAGGTAATATGAAGGTTTTCAGGCCTTGTCCAGTTTGCTCCGGGAAGCCCCCTGTAAACATAAGAAACTTCCTCAGCAATTGATTCCGGAATTTCAACAGCCACAAACAAACGGATCATGAGAAAAGTTTACAAATATACAGTTTAAGATCAAGTTGTTTCACATTAGTATTGAAAATCGAACTACACTCTATATTCATATACCAGGGTTCCATATTATCTATTGTAAAAAGCATTTACGTGGTAGCAAGAACAGGCGCTCACAGGCTTTCCCTGTTATGTGTAAAGGTTTAATCAAAAATCTCAATCATTACCATAAATACTTACATATTTTTTTTATTGCCTGTTTCTCAGGACAATCTACTTCATGGAAATGAGGTAAGAATTCGTGAGTGTGCGCAGGTTGTCAGAAAAATTATTTTTATATTATCCGATTATAATTTTCTCACTATTCCTTATCATTTCTGCATCATCCCTTTTTGGGCAGACCGCGGGTATTGTAATCGGTGACACAGTCAGGGTTCGATCAAAACCCAGAATGGACGCACAGACTATAAGCTATCGCTACAGGGGAAATGAAGTTTTTATTCAGAAGAAGGTTACTGGTGATATGTTCAAAGGAAACCCAAATTGGTATCGCATAAAGGCAAATGATATATACGAAGGCTATGTGCATGCAGCATTTGTGCTCTCCGGTAAAAGCGCCCTTTCCTATAGCAACTCCCTGCCGGACAACATTCATGATTTACAATTGAAAACCGATTTCAATGACCTGCAATTCCATACAATCAAGAATTATCAAAAATTATTCAAGAATGCGAAAAGTGACAAAGATCTAAAAAGAATATTTGATTTAACTCCCGGTCTGAGTGACTCACTTGAACCGGTTATTCAGAAAAAATATGATTCTGCAGATACTGATAAATGCAGAGGAAATGTTTGTTTGATGAGGCTTTCTTACCTGTATTATTGTACACCCGGGCTCTATATCACCGTAGTTGCGGAGGGGACAATTGCAAGTCTTTTTGTCTCGCCTGAAGATTTTCGCAGACGTGCCGCGCTAACAAAAGGCAATGCCGATGACATGTTTTTTGAATTGATGGAGAATTATTACGGAAAAAGTGACAGACTCTGGCCGGCTTATACGGCAAGAACCTGGGACTATGGCGGAGACAGCCTTCTGGGACAGGGAGTTCATTTACGTATACTTGAAATGACCGATCGGAATCTGGCAAATTCTGAACTATTCAAGCAGAGTATTCTTGAGTATCGTAAAGCTACAATTCAAGATATAACAGACTACACAGCCTATTATGAAAACAGGGCTGTTATAATAAAAGAGTTAAAGGAGATTCTAAAACGCATAAAACTGAATCATGACGAGAGAGTGAAAATTGAAAACCGATTACAGGAATTTCAAAAGCAGAGCAATCCCTCCACCCATACAAACTGCAAGGTTGTCAACTGTCCTTATGGATGACGTGCGTTATTTACAATATTGAATCTATATACAGTATCGACAACCTGGATCATACGAATGTTCCACACTGACACACATTATCATAATGAACGAAAAATATTATTCAGGAAGAAATTTCTCTATAAACGGAATATCATCGGGAGTCGTAAGCTTTATATTTGCTGGAGAGGCAAGCGCCAGATACCCGGGAACTCCTGCGGCTTCACCCCATGATAGTAAATCCGTAAGAGACAGAGTCTCTTTGACATCCAGAAGTTTTTCCAGTATATCTGCGCGAAATGCCTGAGGTGTTTTAATAGAATATACAAGATCCCGGTTCAAAACCTCTCCCACTTTCACGAGATCTTTGTTGGATGAGTGCTGGACCATGACCATTGTATCGCTTACGGGCATAGCAAGACTGGCCAGTTGAACCGTGTCATTTTCAAATAGGCTGATTAGACGATCCAGCTCTGCTTCAGTTACGGATGGCCTTGCCGCGTCATGTATAAGAACAATATCCCCTGGATGTATATCTTCCTTAATCGTTTGAATTCCATTTAGAGTGGAAGAGTGGCGGGAGGCGCCCCCTCTGACGAATCGAACAGGTATTTCTCTTCCTTTCTTCAAGGTTGAAATCTCATCACCATGAGTAAGATCCACTGATTCCAGTATCCCTTTTTGAGTCATTTCAACAATATCAATCGTTTGTTTCATGTGGTCAGGATGTGCAACAATTGTAAGAGTCTTCGTAGACTCCCTGAGTAGAAATAACTCTACAGAATACGAAAGGATACCCCTTCCGCGAATCTGCAAAAATTGTTTGGGAATTTCAAGCCCCATGCGGGAACCGCTGCCGCCGGAAAGGATAATCACATGGACATTCATATACTACATTCTACTCCTGACTTGATATGATTCACCATTGAGACCCTCGCAGGTGAGATTCTTACTTTCAGTTTCATATTGTTGTTTCATGGAGAATGAACTGTCATAATCGTTTTTTGGACTTTCATACTGCAGATATTGCCTGTCGCCTGGAACTTTTCCACCACCTCCGGGGAGATCAATTGTGTAAGCTGGAATCGCTGCCCCGGAAAGCCTTCTTCGTATTTTTCTCATCAATTCGACGCCCCGGAGTGGCGAAACATGAAAGTGAGCAGTGCCATTCACTTCATCGCATTGATGCAGATAGTAAGGTTTGCAGCCGCTTCTATACAGTTTATGGTTCAGTGCGACAAGTATATCTTCGCTATCATTTATATATTTTAAGAGGACGGATTGATTAAGAACAAGGACCCCCGACATTCGAAGCATTTTAATTCTTTCGACCGCTTTATCCGTGACCTCAACGGGATGATTAAAATGCGTTACAAAAGTTACAGGATAATGACTGCGAAGCATATCACAAAATTCTTCTGTAATTCGATCCGGATGAGAAGTAAGTATACGACTGTGTATTCGCAGTGATACTTCCGGTCTTACATTTCTTGCTGTTAGGAGGAAATCATTGATTTTCTCATCCGGGAGTGTTAACGGATCCCCACCGGATAATATTACTTCGGTTATTTCATTATGAGATGACAGGTAATCAGCGACTGAATCAGGCGATGCGATCTCAGCTTGCGTAGAGACAGTTCTCTGACGTGTACAAAATCGACAGTAAGCACGGCAGCGACCCGTAGTCAATACAAGGAGACGATCTCTATAACGATGGACAAGTCCCCCGGATGGACTGTGTATCTGTTCGGCCAGTGGGTCATTTCCGACAAACATCTCATCTGAATTCTCTTCCCTTTGCAAAATGAATTGTAGCAAAATAGGATCTTTCGAATCGGCAGGATCTGCCAGGGATAGCAAATGAGGACTCAATAAAAAAGGAAATCCGGACTTCTGTTGGTCATTGATCCGATCCAGCCAGACGGAACCTGGATATTTAGTTTTCAGATACTCTTTAAATGCCATGAGAGAACCGATAACCGTTCTCTCCGGAGGGGATTCATCAGCCCTCTTGAAATCTTCTATTGCTGACTCACATGATGAGAACCCTGAAAATCTCTTTTCACCAACCGTTGACATGATCATTCCAGGATTTCCTGGTAGCCGGTTTCCGGCAAACATTTGTAACCATTTACCATATATTTTGAAATCTATCCCATACGCTTTTTCACATACTGGGCACTCCGTATTTCCGACATAATCAAAGTGCAGCACCTGATCAGAGAGGAATACTTTATGAAATCCAGCCTGCACCAGGTAAAATGATTTTGTTGCTTTTTCCCGCTGAATCAGCCGGCAGTTTACCATTCTGGATGGGTGTTGTCTATGTTTGGAGTTTCCTTATTATCTTTCTGCAGCTTGAGTCGAGTAAAATCGAACAAAAGGTCAATGGATTCCATGTTTTCTTTCCAAAATATGGATTAGTTCCACCATTTTCCAGAGAGATCACACCCATATCCACAAGCATCAGAAAAACAAAAATGTAACAACGGGAAAAACCAGTGGCATTTGAAATGACCGAAAGACGGGCCCAGTCCCTTTCATCAGGATAAAAATTAACCCGGCGAAGATCCTGCCCCTCGGACTGATATACCTTCTTCCACTTCTCAGCCTTAAGAAAACTCAATTTATGATTCAACAGAGGATCATCCAGCAAACGTTGCAAATAAAAAGAGAGAGGAAGATTCCTTACTTTCTTGAAGCTATTGAAAAATCGTTCGTGGTAAGAACCTGGAATCAACAGGGTCGAACGAGAGCTTGAGAAGGGCTCTCCAATCACTCGAATTTGTTCTTTCATACAAATCAGTGTATAAAAAGTTCAGAAATTCCCGGATAATTCAAAAAAATCGGACATGCCGACCGGATAATTGCACTACCACTGCAGGATTCATGCCATTATAAATTTCGTACATTTTACTTGTTTTGTATCTTGTTACCGAGCCCCGGAGTGAAAGCGAATAGTCAAATTGGACCTTGCTCATCAGGCTGAATAGTTACAATCCGGTAAGTAGTTGCCATCTATTATTATTTGATTATCCTTACAAAAAATGGTTGTCAGCTACTCTGTATCCGGAAATAGAGTGTAGTATATACGGTCAGGGTCTTCCAGGCAGAGTAGAAGTGCCGGAATTCAGGATATACGGCTGATTATCGTTATAATAAAAATATGATTCACTCAAGTCACACAGTAAATGTATCACTCATAGGTTACCTGCTACAGGTCGTCGTGGTAGTCGTACGTTTACAAACATAGTGCCGGAAGAGTAAATCAAGGAATACAAAAAGCCCCTCTTCGGCAATCGCTGGAGAGGGGCTTTTTTTTTGGGATCACATCAATCCACAGTAGAATAACAGGGAGAGAGACTATGAGTATAACAGGTGCAGGTATCGTAATTTCAATGCTCGAAGAACTGGGCGTGGATAATGTGGCAGGGATCCCCGGCGGATCGAACCTGCCGCTATATGATGAGCTATTAAAGAGCACAAAAATAAATCACATACTGGCCGGCCATGAACAAGGAGCCGGTTTCATTGCCCAGGGGTATGCAAGATCAACGGGCAAAACGGGAGTGTGCTTCGCAACATCCGGACCAGGAGCAACAAATCTAATAACACCACTCGCAGATGCAATGATGGATTCCGTTCCCCTGGTTGCCATTACCGGGCAGGTGCCTGAAAATCTCATGGGTACTGATGCCTTTCAGGAAATTGATACATTTGGAATCAGTGTTCCTGTTACGAAGCACAACTATCTGGTGCGAAATATTAACGATCTTGCAGTCATAATCCGGGAAGCATTTCACCTGGCCTCTTCCGGGCGTCCGGGACCTGTATTGATTGATATCCCAAGAAACATTCAAACGGATTCTATAGACCGGATACACATTCCCGGGGAAATTACAGACGATCCGGAATCCACAATAAGCGAAGATATGCGAGATGAGTTTTTCGGACTTCTTAAAAGCAGCCAGAGACCCCTGATAATTGCAGGAGCCGGCCTTAACAATGAAAAAGCAGCCATTCTACTGCAACGTTTTATTGATAAATACAAAATACCGGTGGTTACAACATTTCGCGGAATGGGTGCTCTCCCCAGGAAACA
Source organism: Leptospirales bacterium (assembly GCA_050295715.1). Lineage (GTDB taxonomy): Bacteria > Spirochaetota > Leptospiria > Leptospirales > Leptonemataceae > JBNKQE01. The sequence goes on along the minus strand of JBNKQE010000028.1, from coordinate 9,801 downwards.
TCCGCTTTACCTGGGGATGGCAGGGATGCATGGATCCACTCACTCCAATATGGCGGTCAGCAACTCGGACCTTATAATTGCGATTGGAGCGAGATTTGATGACAGGCTTATCGGGAATCCGGGATCCTTTCAGGGAGAAAGAAGAATCATTCATGTTGAATGGGACAGGGCTGAAATCGGTAAAATTATCAAGGCGAATCTGGCCATTCATTGCGAGGCGAGTGAGTTTCTCAATTACATGCTTACAAACGATATTCCGAATATGGCAGTGAGCACGGAGAGATATCTGCATGATATTGAAAGTATAAAATCCCGCGCTGACGAATATCACAGTGAATACGGCAATGCGGATCATCCTGCCAGCATTATAAAAAAGATAGCAGGCATGGTCGATCATGAAAGGTTTCTCGTAACCGATGTGGGACAGCACCAGATGTGGAGCGCACAGGCCTATCCCTTTCAACGTCCCGGATATTTTTTAACTTCGGGCGGTCTGGGTACAATGGGTTTTGGACTTCCGGCAGCGATTGGTGCAGCCATCGCAAATCCCGATACAGGTGCGTTATTGATTACCGGAGATGGAAGTATTCTGATGAACATTCAGGAGCTTGCAGTACTTGCGAGAACCGGAGCCAGCGTAAAGATCATACTCCTGGACAATTCGGGACTGGGGATGGTGGGCCAGCAACAGAGACTCTTCTTTGAAGGAAGGCTCAGTCACTCCACATACAGTGTGTCAACCGATTATGCGGCCATAGCAAAAGGTTTCGGGATTGAAGCCTATCACTATGAGTCACTGGATGACGAATCTGTTCGAAGAGTCCTGAATGAACCGGGGCCTGCTCTATTGCAGATCCCCATTCCGCAGGATTATCTTGTATTCCCGGCAATTCCTCCAGGCAGAGAGCACCATGAGATGATTGTTGACAACAGCGGCGGCAGAGTCTCTCTGTTTGCTTCATAGAATGCTGCAATCCCTGGAGGATGAATGCAGCGTAAAAGTCAAAAGATCCCGGCCTGAAAAAAGCCGGGATCTTTTGACTCTGATAGTGTGGACGAAGGATTGTTCTTATTGTTTAATAATACAGGGTATACGCCGCACGAATATTTTTTCCTGCTGGAACACTTACGGACGGAACGTTTACCGACCATTTGCTCTCGCCCTCCATATCAATCATCCGAACCTTTCTGTCACGGCCCACATAGATGAGTCGGCCATCCCTCTTCTCTGCAACAGACGAAAGAGAATATGCCGGTACCGGTAATTTAACTGTTTCATCTATCTGACCGTCTTCATCATAAACAATCAGTTGGTCCGATTCGGGCAGAATTGTCTTATCGGTTGCAGATGAAGGAAGGATAATCCGGTTCTCAGGTTTCAGGTCGATATCTTTAACAGGCCCCATCGTTTTCGCATTCAAAACGACAAGCTTGCGGGCGGGAAAAAATAGAAAGAGATTGTCATCTCTCAAAAAGACCTTCACTTCTCCGGCAGGTGCTCCCTCCGTTACAATTTCCGATTTTACACTGTCGCCTGCCAGTGTCTTATCGAGGCGCTGCATCTCATATTTATGACCGGGTTTTTGCGACATCCTGTAAAATGATCCCTTAAAATAGTAAAACCGGTCATTGCGGCTCCCTTCTCTGTCAATTCTTGCTACACCCTCGATGTCGAAGACAGTCAATCTTGTAACAGGTCCGGAACTCTCCACGCCGATTTTATTGAACTCGCCGATGAGACGCTTCCCTTCCACGGGGACCACAAATTCAGAAATCTGTAATCCTTCCAGACTGTCATAAATAAGCACCTTCCCCGGTACAAGTACATGGACAGCCCGATCCACAAGTATATCGCGGACAGGACTGTGAGTGTCAACGACCCATCTGGGTTTTTTCGCCGTACTGTTCAGGCAGATTATCTTCTGTCCGTCCGAATAAATCAAATCGCCATTGGCAAGAATTGGCGGCTGATCGGCAGATTTCTCTATTGGATACGGCTGCAGAATTTTCATATCCGGATTCAGTTTCTGAAGTTTCACACGGCTTCTGTCGGCAATTTCCGTGGAAGGAAATTTTGTAAGAATATCCCTGTAAACGGTCTGCAGCTTTAAAGCTATGGCCGGGATTGCACGTTTCGCATACTCTTTTTCATAAATTTGAGCCAGAGCTGAATAGTAACGGACTGCCGGCTGTCTCTCTATTGTCTCTTTCATCAATGTTTCCGCACGAGGAAATTCACCACGAGAATAGTAGATATAGGAGAGATGGTATCTGGCATCATTGAAATCCGGGAAGCGGTCCAGGACCTGATTGAAAGTTTTTTCGGCCCGGTCGAGAATCCCATCGTTGAACAGCATGACACCCATGTTATAATGAGGAAGCGGGGAGTCATCATTCATGCGAATGGCCTCTTCAAACTCCTGGCGGGCCATATCGTCTTTACCAATCGCGTAGAAGGCAACTCCTCTTGTGACGTGGGCAATTTTGAAGTCCGGGCGAAAGATCAAAGCCCGCGTGAAGGATTCAATTGCATCCTCTTCTTTACCTTCCCTTAATTGAATCACACCAAGTTTGTAATGAGAGTAATAGGCGTTCTCTTTATTTTGAATGATTCTTTCAAATCCCTTTTTCGCACGGTCCAGATCACCGCTTTTCAACAAATACGTGTTAATCGCCTCGGCAATTTCAACATCATCTGGATCGTTTTCGCTTGCCTGCTCAAGAAGTCTTACTCCGCGGTCCTCCTGCTCCATTGCCATATAGCATTCGGCAATTCTTACAAGAATCAGCGACTTTTTCATTTGCGGGTAAACTTTCTCATATACGGCGAGGGCTTCGCCATAGCGGCCCCTGGCATAGAGCGTTTCTCCCCTTTCAATATCCGGAACAAATCTCTCGAACTGTATATTTTCTCTTACCGTAGAGAGAGTCTCTTTGATCATGGGGATACCGCTATTATATTCGTTGGCCTTTTCAAAGTAAGAGAGAGCGTTACGGTAATCCATAGCATTATTCGCTTTTACGCCCATCTTGTAATAGACAAAGCCGAGTCTCGCACGGACGGCTTCATTCTTTGAATACTGATCCATCAAAGAGAGATAGTATTTACGCGCCTCATCCAGCTTCCCTTCGTCTTCTTTTATACGTCCCAGGGTAATGGCGGCCAGAACATTCTTCCTTGTAAGATTGCCGAGCCTTGATACAATAGCATTCTTTTTGGAACGGCGACCCAGTTTTGAGTAGGTTCTTATAAGACCCTGAAGTGCCGGAATATTATCCGGATCTGCTTCCAGAGCTTTCAGAAATAACTTTTCCGCCCTGTCATACTTTTTCTGAGCGAAATATGTACGGGCAACGGCATTGCGTGTGAGCGGAAATGAGTCATCAATTTTATATGCTGACTCATATATCTTACGAGCCTTTTGCGGCGTGGACTCACGTAACTCTCTATCACCACGATCCAGAATTTTATAAATCGAAAGAAGTTTTATCCCCTTCTTTGCCTCTTCGTGGCCGGAATCCCGGTCAAGGATGGTCTCAAAATGCCGCCGGGCATCCACATAGCGATGATCATCCATATAAGCATAACCCAGGTTCACTCTTCCCGGAACATAGGCATCGTTTATTTTGACGGATTTGCGAAATGAGTCGATAGCCGACCGCAATTCTCCCGAGTCGCGAAGCAGAAGACCGAGTTTGTTATATAACTCATAACTCTCCGGAGAGATCTCTATCCCTGTTTCGAATACTTTTCTTGCAGAGACAAAGTCCTCTTTTTTGTAATAAGCGGACCCCAGCAAAGAGTAGCCTTCGGGATTTTCAGGGTTCAGCTGAATAGCCTTTTTCAGCGGAGTAACAGCAGCTTCGTAGTTCATAAGGCTGAGATAGGCAGCGCCGGTTAATAAAAAGGGCCCCGGAGAGGTCGGTGCAATATTTGAAGCCTGTTCAAATTTTGAAGCGGCCTCTTCAAACCGGCCGTCCTCCATGGCGCTGTTGCCCTCTTCGAGCATCCGTGCCACGCGGGTATTCACTCCACCGAGTTCTTCCACATCAAGTCCCGGATTGAGTTCTTTTGCCCTGGCAAAATACTTTTCACTGTCTTCATACTCTTTCAGTTCCAGTGAAATATCGCCCAGCTGTATATATACCTGATCGAGCTGCGCATACCCTTCGACCTCGGCTTTTTTCAAATACGTGAGAGCGGATTCGTAATCATTCAAGAGCTTGTAAGTGGTCCCGACCTTGAAGGCATAGACCGGCTCATCCGGATAGTTCTCGTGAAGTTTTTTGTATCGCTCCAGGGCATTCCGGGTATTCCCACGTCCGAGCTCGACAACGGCGATGGACATCAGCAACTGCTGATCATAGGGACGGATATCCTCCGCCTTCCTGTAGGCTTCCATCGCCTCATCGGGTTTGTTGAGTCGATACAGGACTGTGCCCTTAATATAGTAAGCCTCAAAGTTATCATGAATCGCCAGGGAGTCTTCAGCCATTTTGATGGCAGTTGCCATTTTGTCCCTCATTGCGGCCTGATTGGCAAGGCTTGCCAGACGAAGTGCCTTTTTATAGGCAGCCTGGTCAGTAATTGTCAGGTTATCCTTGAACTGAACCTGCGACTTCTTACCGCCAAAACTGCTGCAATTGTAAAGGGAAAATATTGAAAGTATTGTAACTATCGAAACAGCAATAGTCTTTTGTACCATAATTATGAATCCGTTTTAAAAATTTTTTATGATTGATAGCGTCCCGGGATACTGAGCTATCAATCAGGTTCATACATGGAGTGGAGTCTCCAATGGATGAACCTACAAAATACATCGGGAGAGCAGAAGATAAAAGAAGATCAGTCCATCCCTGCTCTGGATTGAATCGTAAAATTCTTAACAAAAAGACGTCCGTCCGCTCCGCCTGTATTGGACAGTATCGCTATGCGAGCCTTTGCGGATAGATCCACTCTCTGCTCAAATATTTTCTTTCCGTTCAAGTAGACTCTGATGTTGCCCGACTCCTGGTTATATCGGAAACGTATCTCCCGGTCTTTCTGTTTGTTTTCGGGCTTCATCTCATAAGCCGTACCGGTTGTTTCAAGATTGCTGCCGTTAAACAGTAGTGGCTGGTATCCGGCCTCTGTCCCCTCGACGAAAACGGAGTTTGCCTGACCGGTCAGTCCGAAAAGTAAGGGAGGAGTATTTGTTCCGGGCAAGGTCAAAACCATATCCAGTCCAAGAACGGGAATGGGACGGGATACAATACCCATGCGAGCGGTATCACCGGCCTTTCCGGCCTTTAAAGTAAAACCGTCTTCCTGACGCTTTACCTGGACCCGGCCCTCTTCGGATGTCGCCTGCCAGAGACCCATTTCAAACAGGGTTTCTCTGCTGCGGCTCATGTCATAATCTATGAAATAGGCAACTTCGTTGTGTTCTCCGAGATGAATTCCGAGATCCTGGGACTGCTCAACTGAATACTCATTACCGTCTTCACTGCTTGCCAGCTCCATTTGATAAATTCCGGATTGCATGGAAGAGCGAAACACAGGAGTGTAGCCGATAACGGATCCGTCCAGGCTGAAACGAAGACCCCCTGGTGCTGAGTATACGGCGAGACTGGATCTATCCGGATCGCCCCCCCAGGAGAAAAAGAGGCTCTGCTCTTTTCCGGCGCGAATACGAAACTCTCTTCGCTGTGTTTTCACACCACGTTTTCGAACTTCAATACTGTAGAGGCCTTCATCGAGCACAGTGTCCATGGGCAGTGTACCGGTTACCTTTTTCCCGCTGCTGTCACGGAGAACAACCACGGCATCCGGAACACTTGCCATAATAATGATCCTGGCGGATACGGAACGATTTACAAGTTTTCGAACTGTATTGAGAGTCAGTGCTTTCAGCGAATAGTTCGTAAAGCTGAGGCTGTCAATAAAATGATAACCATCACGGGCCAGATAGAACTCAACCTGCCTGTCTCTTGAACCGGCCATTTCTTCATTAAGTGCAAAATCAATACTGGCCATCTCGCTGTCGTCGACAGGGTCGATCATTCTGATATTGATTCGGGGACGTTTTTCATCCTCTGTATTGAAGTTCAGGGTTACAACACCGTCTATCTGTTTCTCTTCCAGGTAATCACGATACTGCTGATCTTTATCCACATAACCATTCAGCAATGTTTCAGGAAGATCAAAAACCTCAGCGCCGGATTTTTCAATAAGATAGAATAGCTTGCGTTTTGCAATCATCCGAAGATGAACCGGGATATCCTGGTTTTGTTCTTCCTGTCTTATAAAAAGGATCTGTATCCTGTCGGTCTTTTTACTGCGAAGTTTATAATCCTTCCCGGAAAAGACCTGGTCACCGGCATCTATATCGACTGGTTTAATCTGAGGAATTGAGACATTGGAAGTTCGGTAGTCTTTAACCGGCTGGATTGATGAACAGGAGGTCATCCCCGCAAAGAGGATGACCAGAATTGATGTTTTTAAACGAGTTCTGCGACTGTATATTTTTTTCATGCAGCCTCGAATTATTCGAATGATTCATTGGGTTCAAGCTTTACAGGATCACCGACTGTATCTCGCTGGATAAATCGGTCAGCGCTGTTTGTTTTTGCTTCTTCCATTTTCTCATCACCCAAACGAGCTTCCTGTTCCATGCGTTGTTCCATACTTCGTTCAGATGCGCCCTCGCCCTCCAGTGCCTGCAGCTGCTTTGAGGAGGCTTTTACTTCGTCAATCATGGACTGAAACTCGCTCACATTGGACTTGTGAAATACTGCCATCTTTTTTATTTCCTGCAGAGATGTAGGAGACAGAGGCCGAACCAGATCTTTTGATAACTTAGACTGACGCCGAATTTCCAGTTCGGATTCGGGAGGGAGAACTACTTCGTCAGCACCGGAAGATACTGCGATAGATCCCTCGGCCACTGCAAATCGAACAACTTTATCTTCCCCTTCCCGGGAAACAGATGTAAGGAACAGGGTTCCACGAACACCCGCCACAGCGGTAGGTGTAATCACATTGTAATCGTGATTTGAATCTTCACGATTGATTATGGAGACAAGGTCCCCTTCCTCCAGAGACAGATCCGCTCGAGCTCCATCTTCAGTTCCCGTCAGGGCGGCAACGCGAACACGGGTATTCGATCCAATCTTCATTACACCAAATCCCTTGATCGCCACATCGGCGCTGGAGTCTGTTCCTGTAATGATAAGGTCGGACTCAAACAGACGATCCCCGGATACTACCCGGTGTAGTTTTCCATCTCTTTCGAGAGAGACATCGCCTGCGATATATGTTAATGCGGCACCGGGCTTCATCGACTCCTGCTTTGGTGTTGCCCCTCCACATGAATTAATAATTGGAAATACCAGCAATAATACTAATAATTTGATTAAATGCTTCATTATGACTCTCCCTCTATGAAACCATGACACACCACTACAATTCAGTCAAGCAACTAATGATTAGGCGGGCAAGTAAAAATTTAATTTTTTGTATTAAACTCAATACGCTCGAACCAGTTAACGTAATTTTTGTGAATTCGGGCAAGTCTCTTAATGAAAGGACGTCTGGATTCAATAATGCCGGAGCGGGCTTCTCCAAGGATATCCAGCAGGATCTCCCGATGAAAGGAGAGATGACCGAGAAGCTCTGATTTGATATCATCACTCATTCCATCGATATCCCATCTTTGCATATTACTGTGAACTTCTTCCAGGTCAATAAAGGCCCCGTCCAGGTCCGATTCATAGGGGCTGTTGATCATGGCAATACGGTCAGTAATTTTGATTAATTCGCTAAAATGTTTTTCCAGTACAACTTGATCCATCGGTAACCACCTGTGACGAAGTCATCATGAATTTATTTTACCCGGTTACAGTAACACAACCAGGGAATAAGCATGCCGGACTGTGGCAGGCCGAAAAGAGTCTTACACTCCCGGGGGACTCTGAAAACAGAGTGATAAAACACGGTTGATTCGAATATTTCATATGGAATCTGCGTGTGCAAACCGGATAATCTTCGCCTCTATCAGGTTTTATCTCTCCACCGGATCAATTTTTTGCACAGATTGAGTAAGCCGTCAATCGTAATTGAAGAATGAAAAATTGTATACAATTGGCAGGACAGGGTCAAGATTGTATAGATTCACGCGGAGCCTGACAAATACCAATTTTCTGTATGGAGTATTGCTGCATGAACAGGCTCCAATGAAATCAAACTGGAATATAATATGATCATAAAACTCTGGGGAGTAAGAGGTTCAATACCGGCACCGCAGACAAACAGGGAGTATCATAAGAAAATACGTGATATTCTACGTCTGGCTGCCCGGAATGGGATTACAGAAGATTCCATACAGGATTTCATGCTGAAGCTGCCCCTGCACCTGAAATACCAGGTGGGAGGCAATACAACAAGCGTAACATTCCAGAGCTCCAGGGGAAAAATACCCATATTTCTGGACGGGGGAACCGGGATACGAAATGCACAGCAGATGCTCAAAAATAGCGGGGCATTTACTCATGGAGAAAAACTGAGGTTCTTCTTCTCTCATACACACTGGGATCATATTCAAGGGCTCCCTTTTTTCACTCCCATATACATCCCCGGAAACACATTTGAAATATATTCGGCATATGATGATATGGAAGAGCGGCTCAGGCATCAGTTCGAGAAAAGATTTTTCCCGGTAAGCTATAATGATCTGAATGCCAGCTTTATCTTCCATACGATTCAACCCGGGGAAACCCTGCATTTCCCGGAAGAGAATCTGGTCGTCAAAACAATAGCGGTTCGACATCCGGGAGGGAGCCTGGCTTACAGGTTTGAGATAGACGGCACATCATTTATTTTCGCAACCGATGTGGAGTTCACGGGTGATGACCTTTCGAGCATGGCACAATACAATGAATTTTTTAAGAATGGGAACCTGTTGCTGATAGATTCACAGTATACACTTGATGAATCATTCAATCGATTTGACTGGGGACATACCTCCAATACTATGGCCGTTAATTGTGCTATACGCTGGAAGATTGCCAATCTGGTCCTTACACACCATGAGCCAGCACATTCAGATGAGCATAAAGCTCAGGATTTAATGGATGCCATCGAACATAAAAATAATCAGGTCTCCGATAAGCCCAGGATAATCCTCGCCCGAGAAGGAATGGAATTCTGCCTGGGAGATGATAGAAATTAAGAATGATGTCTATTCGTGCAAATTTTAGAATCACCGGACTGATCCTGGCCTTTACATTTCTTACAGTCTATGGAGTATTTTTTCTTCGCTCGTCAGTCATTATTGATAACAGGATGGACTACGAATCTGGCGACAGGGGTGTGGTTTTTGTAGAACTTATGATTGCGCGAAAGCAGGAAGGCTTTCGAGACAACTATTATTTCTTTACGTATTCGGGCACATACAAAAACCACAGGTTCACCAAAACCGAACAGGTCTCTTCCAATTATTTTCATAGCAACTCGGAAGGGAAAAATGTTGAGGCGTATGCATATTACAGCCATTCGGGCAAAGTCCTGACCCACCTCCGCGAAAATGATTTTCAGAAGCTGGAGCTATTCGAATCGATTCAAAAAGTGAGCCTCTATTCAGGGCTTATCTTTCTTGGGCTGTTCTTCCTCTCCTCTGGCAGACCCTGGACCTCATAATGTTTGCCGCCTCCCGCAGGCGCGGCCCTGTGATTTCGCAGATGCGGACAGCCTGCGTGACCGGGCTTCTACGGGCTCCGCTGTTCGCTTCGGCCCTCGCGATTATCTGACCTTCGCTTTTCAAC
>JBNKQE010000027.1:0-24301 GCA_050295715.1 Leptospirales bacterium | reverse complement strand
AACTCCAGTGATCCGAATGTGTTTGGCGCGTAAAGCTGTTCAAAAGACTTTTTATGTAGAAGCTCCCATACAATCGTCATATATAATCGAATGACAGTCGGAAATATATATATAGGGACATCCGGATGGTATTACGAACACTGGCGCAAGGTGTTCTATCCTGAGAAACTGCCAAAAAATCAATGGCTGAATTACTATGTTCAGAAATTTCCCGCAGTCGAACTCAATAATACATTTTATCACCTTCCCACAAAGAAATCCCTGGCGCACTGGAGTAAAGAAGCACCGGAGGGATTTATCTATTCCGTTAAAGCAAATCGCGGGATCACGCATTACAAAAAGATGCGGGATGTACAGTCAGACTTAAAACGATTTCTACATATGGTAAAACCCCTGGCACCAAACCTTGGACCGATCTTATACCAGCTCCCTCCGGATCTCCATTTTGACGAGTCACTATTGATTGACCTGTTTGAAATTCATCCGCCGAAATACAAATATGTTCTGGAGTTTCGTCATGGGTCCTGGTTTTGCGAGGAGACCTATGAGCTCCTCAGGCAGAACAATGTGGCATTCTGTATTCATGATCACAGCAAAAGAACGACACCCTTTGTAAGCACTGCCGATTTTATATATATTCGATTGCATGGACCGGATGGTCAGTATGGCGGAGAGTATTCTCCCAATTTTATTGAAAGCCTGGGGAGACGGATTCTGGACTGGAGTAATGGAAAAAAAGACATCTATTGCTTTTTTAACAATGATGCGAATGGTTATGCCGTAAAGAATGCCTCCGAACTTCTTTCGCGGATTGTAAGAGAGTGAGCGGTCAAAAACAGGGAGAGAAGTAGATTACATGACTTTCCCCACATTCGGTAATGGAAGACTGTAATAATGTTTTAGATTAAACGTTTGTAATCTTCAAGTTTCTTCTTCCATACCTGCACACCACAGTAGCGATCTCCTTCAGGACAGTGCGGAGTAATACCACTTCGAAATCGAAGATCACACGGTGGGCGAAAGTATCCAGAAAGGGAAGAATGAGCAAATTCCACCTGACGTATTTCATCCAGTGTTGCAAAAAATATCTCTTCCTGGGCATTATAACAACTGCGAAGCTTCCATTTATGGTGGAGATCCATGAGATTGCCGCTCTCCATAAATCGCACGGGGAAGGCGTTGGGCAGGAGATAGGCTGCCTCTTCGGCACTCCCCCCACCGTCTATAAACTTTACAATTCCTTCAAAGATTTCCTTCATTACAGAAGAGTATAAATCCCCTGAGGCATCATGAGATTCAATTACAATTGGCGTAATATAGTCTTCGCGTCCGCTGAAATGCGTCATCAGCAGCGGACGGGAACCGGGAGTTCCTCGATGACGCTGATCCTGAGAATCAGCTGTGTGGGATATCTTCTTTTGAAATGTAAACCATGGATGTACAAGGCTTCGGGTTACACGAGAAAGCAGCATCTCACCCGCAGTAGAAGCAAGGAGCGCGTTCGAAGACGGATCAAGAGTATATCTGATAGCCTCGTTATCGCTCAGTCGATCCTCCGGAAGACCCAGAATGCTTCGCAGAGATTCGCCAACGATGGAAGAGACATCCCGATCGGGTCCACTCACGAGCCTGGAGCGAAGACCACCCAGCGATCCGTCAAACTCTTTCACAAAATCAGAAGCCTGTCCTGGATCAACTTCCCGGCTCCTGTGCAGTTCCGAAAGCAATCTGTATTCAAGTGTATCTTCCATTTCAACCGGGTCGGGAAATTCCCCGGAAAAAAGAGGATCAACATCTGCTACAAGTTCCAGCATACGATCAATCACATAACGGGCTTCCTGAGGAAGGTCAAACCAGTTACGCATACGGCTGTATCGATGAAGCGTCAGTCCGTTTACTGTATGATACAAACGTGTGTGTGTGGCAACCGGCAGAACATATCGCGCCGCTTCCATCGCCTTCTTTTTAATGGACGACTTCCACTTATCCGGCCTCTTTGCCCGTCCGGGAAAGAGGCGAAAAAATTCATCACTCGCCGGCTGGATCAGGCTTTCGGTCAGCCTGAAGTAGGCATCTGTCGATTTTTCAATGATTTCAAGATATAGTTTATAAAGTATGGACCTCTCAGCTTTTCGCAGCGAAGGAGGTACATAGTAGTTGCCCGGCTTTACAGCCACGTATCTCTGGCTGACCTGCTCTGAATTATAATGCGCGTGAGAATGAAAAAGTGACCAGATCAAATGACGGCTGATCCGGTCAAATGTAAATACGAATTGCGGATGCTGCCGTGTAGTCAGGTGCCCGGCCTTCAGTGTTGAATCGGCGATCCTGTCACGAAGCTCTCTGGACCTGTCATCTTTGCTTACATCTTCAGGAAGAACCAATCCAGCCGAAGAGTAACATGTTCTGGCAGAGGCTATACTCAGATTAAAAGGTGAACCTGTCGCTTCAACAAGTTGTATATCAGGGTCCAGATGATCCATTTTCACTCTCGTAGAATTTTTAACATCCTGAAACAGGATCAGCTTTTATCCATCCCGTCTGATGACCGATGATGGCAAGTATTCGCCGCCCTCCCGGCGTCGAATACCGGGCTCTCCGGGTCGAAGGGCCGACCCATCGATCCCTCTTGCATTGTGCCTGGAAATGAAGTATTCACGATTCCATCAGGATTGAGGCATTTTTATCTTCTCAACTCTGCAGTCAATAAAAGAGATTTCCCTTATTGAAGGCTTACAGAGGCAATTTATTTATAGATTTTCAATATTTACAGAAATATTCTCCCTTTCCGGTTTCCTGACACTTAATTTTGACCTTTTTTGTAACGGACCATGTATTGCGGGGTCATACTTTTTATTGAAATTATTGTAAATTGAATCTATGTTGGAGCAATTATGGCAACTCGATTGATACTTGCAGGCGGCTTTCTCGGAGCCGGAAAAAGCACCCTGCTCCTGACTGCAGCAAAAAAGCTTGGAGAGAGGGGATTGAAGGTTGGTATTGTTACGAATGACCAGGGAAAAGACCTGGTCGATACGGCCCTTGTCAAAAAGATGGATATTGATGTCACAGAAGTGGCCGGTGGCTGCTTCTGTTGTAATTTTCCTGATTTAATGAAATCGATTGAGACTCTTGAGAAAAAGGTAAATCCGGATGTCATTCTTGCAGAACCTGTAGGCAGCTGCACCGACCTTGTTGCCACGATTCTCAGACCAATGAGCCTCCACTATCCGGACCGATTTGAGCTCGCACCTCTAAGCATACTTGTCGATCCCAATCGTGAACTTGAAAATTTTGATGATTCCGTGGCCTACCTTTATGAGAAGCAGCTTCAGGAGGCAGACCTGATTCTTTCAACAAAGAATGACCAGGTGTCGGATGAGAAAAGAGCTGAATTTCGCAATGATATTTCAAAAAGATTTCCTGGAGCGGATTACATGGAAATCTCATCCCAAAAAGGTCTTCATATTGACGAATGGCTGGACTATGTTCTGAACAATAGAACAAACGCAGACACAGGCCTTGAAATCGACTACGCCCTGTACGGTGACGCAGAGGCTACACTGGGATGGCTCAACACAAAAGGCAGCATTACGTCCGCTGAAATGTTCAACCCGTCTTCCTGGATTGTCACCCTCATGTCATCTATTGATGAAATCCTGCAGCGATCCAATACAGGTATTGCTCATGCGAAAATTTACGCATCTCCATCCGAAGATCCATCACAGGCATTCAAGGCAAGTCTTACCCGAACAGGCCAACCCCTCTCCTGGGACAGCTGGCACAGGGGAGTTAAAACAAAATCTCTCTCCTTTATTCTTAATCTTCGCGTTAACATGGAACCGGATAAACTCGACCCGCTGGTTCGGATGCTTCTGGAGTCTGCAGGAGCTCAGTTAGATCTGGAGATTGATCTTGAAGATTTCGAATGCTTCGCTCCGACACCGCCTGATCCGACACATCGCATTCTTGCAGATTAAGAGCTTATCACGGCTTCAGTTAAACTTATTGTGAATGGGAGTAATCATTGGATTGAAGGCCTTGGAAGCGACAACAACTTCCTGGCCTTCATAAAACTCTTTAACCTCTGAATCAGTAGCTATAACTTTAACCGGAGTATTCCCCACAAGAACCGTAACAAGAAACAGGACATCGCTTCGTTCAATTTTAATGACCGTTCCTATTAACTTGAATTTACCGCTCACGTTCTGTCCGGTAAATATCTCTTCCGGTGTGCCACGAGTTACAATACGCCCTCTGTCAAGAATATAGACTATATTAGACATCCTGTAGACTTCAGCCACTTCATGACTGACCATAAGTGTCGTAACATTATATCTCTTTTGCAGCTCAAGAATTTCACTCTGCAATCGATGCCGCATGGAGGGATCAAGAGCTGACAGCGGCTCATCCAGTAAAAGTATATCAGGTCGTCCGGCCAGTGTTCTAGCAAGAGCTACACGCTGTTTCTGCCCGCCGGATAAATTAGATGGTTTTCGATGGGCAAGTTCTTCTATCCCCATAACTTCCATAAGCTCACTGACCCGTTTGCGATCATCCACGGTCGGTTTTCGAAATGGATACGTAAGGTTTTGCTGTACAGTCATATTGGGAAACAAAGCATAGTCCTGGAACATATACCCCACACGTCTTTTTTGTGCAGGCAGATCAATGCCCCTTTTTGAATCATACCAGACCTTACCGTTTACAACAATGCGCCCCCTGTCGGGTTTTACAAGTCCGGCAATCATACGAATCAATGTAGTCTTGCCGGCACCCGATGGACCAAATACCGTTATAAACTCCCCCGGCTTGAATTGAATCGAAAACTGTGCGTCAAGACCTCCGCCCTTCCCCTGCAGTAACTTTTCAAGCTCCAGTTCAATCATGCTCCGAAACCTCGAAGTATACGGCGATTCACGACATACACAATTAAAAGAATAGTAAAGGTTATTGCAAACAGTATGGATGCATACATATTTGCCGCTGCATAATTCAGAGCCTCCACTTCATCATAAATAGCGATCGACGCCACCCGTGTCTGCCCTGGAATATTTCCACCGATCATCAAAACCACCCCGAACTCACCCACCGTATGTGCAAAGGTCATAACAATTCCTGAAAGAATGGAAGATTTCATATTGGGCAGAACAACACGCATCAGAGTCACCGTAAAACTCTTACCCATAGTATAGGAGGCCTCCATCAAACTGACGGGGACCGATTCCATTCCTGATTTCAATGGATGGATCATAAAGGGAAGACTGAAAAAAACGGAACCTATGACAAGACCGGGAAATGAGAAGACAAGACGGGTCTCAAACAGATTTTCAAAAAATCGCCCGGGAGCAAATGCAGGACTCATGGCAACCAGCAAATAGAATCCAAGTACAGAGGGAGGGAGGACCAGGGGCATACTGATGAGTGTCTCAAGGATGCTCTTAAAACGAAATCTGACATAGACCAGAAGTGAACTGAGAGGGATTCCCAAAATAAAGAGAATAAATGTTGTGAGCGATGCCAGGCGAAGTGTCAGCCATAGTGGTTCAAGATCCAGTTCCATAGTATTTCTACTGAACAAACTAAATATACAGAGGATTGCTGAAAAGCGTTTTATTCGCAGTGGACTCATATGACAATCCATCTATTTCCGGAATCCTTGCAGGACACTCCCTCACACTGGTTGCATATATTTGAAATTCGGTTGTTCGAAACGAAATGTCATATTATTTTACCGAAAATAAAAGTTATCAGACAAACTAATTCTACAATTTCTGGAGTATCGCCGTTTCATATTGCTAATTTTTTTCAATTGAAATGAAAACTTAAAAATTTCTTACTCTCCAGGAGGTTATGCAACTGTTAAATCTTTGTTATTTCCGAATCAAGAATCTGAAATAATCGCAACATTCATAAATAACTGAAATTTTACATACATAAATCAATTTTTGTTGCTTGATCAAAATACATTTTTATTAGTAGTATTCATAATTAGCTATTTTTAAAATCGAAATGTGAATCAAAGATACTCTGTTCTCTGACAAACATCTTCATTGAACAAAGATGATTCCCTGGTATTCGATTGTAGAAATTTATACTGCAAATCCTTCATGATAAACTTTATTAGAACATTTAGTATAGTATCCATACTCTTATTTGCCATGAACATGCTTGTGAGCTGTACCACACCGGATATTATAGTTGAGGCAAGTTTTGGTAATACGGAAGCTGTAAAAGAAGCAATCGATGATGGTGTCGATATCAATGAGACCGATAACAGAAATTGGACACCTGTACACTGGGCTTCCACCAGAGGTCATGCAGAAACCGTTCAATTTTTACTGAAATCCGGAGCAAACGCCGATGCAAAGGATGAGAATGGATATACCGGTCTTACACTGGCTGCCTTAAAAGGGAATGCACCCATGATTAAAACTCTGCTGGATGGCGGAGCAACTATCGACGTAACCGATGAACAAAAGCGTACTCCGCTGATTTATGCAATCTGGAAAAATCGTGTAAAAGCTGCAGAACTTCTGATCAATCAGAAAACTGATATTAATAGAAGAGATGCGGATGGATGGACTCCACTGATTTATACCGTCTGGAAAAAGAACTATGATATGGCCAACCTTCTGTTAAACAAGAAGGCTGATATAAATCGGAGTGATAACAAGGGTTGGACGGCATTGCACCATGCGGCCATGATCGGTGATAAGCAAATGGTAACCCTGCTCTTAAATAGAAAGGCAATGCCTTCCCTTCAATCTCATCGCGGGCATACTCCGCTATCCGTAGCAATAGACAATGATCATATGGAACTGGCTTTGCTTATCAGAAAATTTGGCGGAATCGGATCTGAGATGGACTATCTTTTTCTCAACGCCTACACGGGAAATTATAATGGTCTTGTGCAGATTCTCAAAACAAAAAAAGCACCTACAAACCTGCCGTCCCGCAGTGGAATTTCTCCACTAATGTGGGCTGCAGCACGAAATTATTCCTCCATTGTTCGCTATTTGCTTCTCTGGCGCTCGAACCCGGACCAGCGAGGCAGCTGGAAAAACTCAGCATTGATGGATGCATACGGAAACAACAATGAAGGTCTTGCCCTGGTTTTAAGAAAGTACGGAGCCAAAAACAAACCCGAGGATAATTTCTTCAAGGCTGCCATGAAACAGGATACCGATACATTGGAAGACCTTGTAAGCGATGGTGTATCCGTTGATCAAAAAGGGACATTTTTCAGAACCGCATTGATGGACTGTGCAATAAACGGCTGGGATGAATCTGCCCGGACTTTGATTGACCTGGGCGCCTCCATTAACCTTCAGGATTATCATGGGAAAAGTTCCCTTCTGCTTGCTACCGAGAATAAAAAAAGCGAAATAGTAAGTTTATTACTAAAATCTCAGGCTGATCCGAATCTGGCAGACAAAGACAGCACGACCCCCGTTCTTGATGCCGCCAATAACAGAGCTATCGATATATTGAATGAGCTTATAGCTGCGAAAGCCAATCCGGGTGTGGCAGATATAAACGGAAGAACAGCCCTGTGGAACAGTGTACTGCGCAATGATATGGAAGTCAGTAAAATTCTGATCGCAGCAAGGGCTTCCATGGGTGTTACGGATACAAGAGGACGAACTCTTCTGCACCATATGGTCTTTAGAAAAAATCAAAGGATGCTTAAACTCCTCCTTGATTCAGGAACATTTCGAAATCCAAGAGACAGATATGACAGAACCCCATTGATGTATGCAGCTCAGTTTGGAGCTGAAAAAATCATCGATCAGCTTCTTGCCTCCGGAGCGGATATCAATGTCAGTGGAAGAAGCGGTCACACAGCCCTTCATTCGGCCGTTCGATCGGGAAAACTTAACATTGTTTCAAAAATAGTTGATGCGGGGGCCAATGTGAATGCCAGAGATCGTTCGAAAAAGACGCCGCTGGATTATGCAAAAAGTAAAAACCTGGTCTCGATTGTCATATATCTGAGAAGTAAAGGGGCAGTGGAAGAGAACGAGAAGGATAAAGGAAATGGTCTGCAGTAGATCTCTCATCCCTTTTACGATTCCAGGTTAGAAGAATAAAATGAAGTGTATTAGAAAAGCAATGGTAAATACAACGAAAAAGAGAGTGATTCAGGGAACTCATATCGTCCTGACGTTAATTGTATCTTTATTCGTAATAACCGGACCTGTCATGGGTGAAATAATATATATGACAAACGGGAATGCCATTGTTGGACGAATTATCTCGCAAAGCCCTGATTACATCACAGCGAGAGAAAACGGCAAATCATTTCGACTCAAGAAAAGAGAGATCCTGCGGATCAGTTTTGCAACAACGGAAAATGAAGAGAATGTGATACGTCTTAAGAATGATATAGATGAGATGCTTGACTGGCAGAAGGAACTGGACAGGGTTCTGGAAATGAGGCGAAAGGAGGAACTGGCAAAAGAGGAAGAGAGAAATATAAGAAGTGAGCAGGAAGTTGGTTTCTTCACCGATGAATTACTGGAATTAAAAAGAAGAAAGAAAAGAGGTGCTTTTTACAGAAGTCTCGCTTTCCCGGGATGGGGACAGGATTTTAAAGACCAAAACTGGAAAGCTATCTCTCTTGTATCCCTGGCAATCTTTTCAGCAGCATTTGCTAAATACAGTCTCACTGAATACGGGAAACTCTCAGACTCCTATAATGAATCTAATGTTTCATATATCTATTTTCTTTACTGGAGACACAACCTTGCCCTGGGTTATTATACATACTCAAATTCTGTCGAGCTAAGAAATAGCATGTCCAATAACGTCAGAACCGGTAATATTTTTATCGGTAGTGTGGCCATTATTTATCTTATCAGCCTGATTGATGCATATTACAGTGATGTTGACATGGGACTTGAAAATGAGTTTGTCAGTCAGAAAAAAGAACCAGGTGAAGGCCACTGGGATATAGCTGTATCCCGGCAGCCGGTAGCAAAGGGCAGCAACGGGGAACAGGATATAAATTCAGTATATGCAATTCGTTACTCCATGTTTTTTTGAGATCTGCCTGCTCGATTTTATCTCCTGAATCACTCTGAATCAATGCCCGTATAGCAGGAGTCTCCACTGCATTACCCACTTATACCACCCTATCTGCTGTTCATAAAAAATTAAATTATTGAATAAAGACGGTTTCCCCTGAATTCTGGTTGGCGTCCCTGAATCAACACCAGGCAGAGTGCGCAAATCCAGCTCTCACAGTGGTGAGACCGGATTCAGACAGCACTGTCCGGGGACCGGACTATTGATTATTGATCCCTCTCGCAAATTGAGATTTTTTCCCAATAGGTCTGTGGAGTTGCAGAATCGCGAAATCATTCATAAAGTGGAACAACAATGAGTAATAAACCAACAAACAAACTCTGGCAGGGAAGAAGTTCCGGAGAAGTTGAAGACATCATGATTGCCATGGGTGAGTCAATCTCCCTGGATATTGAGATGTATCGGGAAGATATTTCCGGTTCTATGGCCCATGCTCGTATGCTCCGGAATATGGGAATCCTGACGGAGAGAGAACTTTCGGATATTCTCAACGGGCTGGAGAGGGTCAGATCAGAAATCGAATCCGGGAAGATGGAGCTCCGATTTGAACTGGAAGATATTCATACACATGTGGAAGATCGGCTCATTGAGCTAATCGGCGACACAGCCAAAAAGCTGCACACAGCAAGATCGAGAAATGACCAGGTAGCGGTGGACACTCATCTTTATGTACAGAGGCTCTCATCGGAACTTGTAACTGAAATTGGAAAGCTATGTGAGTCTCTGCTGACGCGTGCCGAAGAATCTTTTGAAATAGTTCTTCCCGGTTATACACACCTGCAGGTTGCCCAACCTGTAAGACTCAGCCATCACCTGATGGCACACTTCTGGTCATTCACAAGAGACCTTGCAAGATTTCAGAGCGCCGCAAAGTCAGCACGAAGACTGCCGCTGGGAAGCGGAGCGATGTCCGGAGTGAACTATGAAAATGACCGTGAGTTCCTTCGCGAAGAACTTGGCTTCAGCGATATTTATGAAAACTCAATGGATGCTGTAGCAAGCCGCGATCACATATTTGACTATCTCCACGCCACATCCGTTTTTGCCGTACATGCATCTCGAATGGCCGAGGAGATTATTTTATGGAATTCCGTCGAATTTCGTTTCATCTCCCTTCCCGACTCACTTACTACAGGCTCGTCCATAATGCCTCAGAAAAAAAACCCCGATCTGGCAGAGCTCATACGGGGAAAGACCGGAAGGGTTCTCTCCGCTCAGTCCAATCTGCTTACAACGGTGAAGGGGCTTCCCTTTGCTTATAACAGGGACCTGCAGGAAGATCGTTTCCCTCTTCTGGATGCCGGTAAACAGTGCCTGTTGATTGTCCGCGCCCTGGAGGCAATGGTACGAGAGATGACCTTTCACGGTGAGAATATGACCCGCTCACTGGAAGACGGATATGCAACAGCTACTGATCTGGCGGATGCCCTTGTTCAGGAAAAAAATATCCCGTTTAGAGAGGCCCACCACATGGTTGGCAGACTCGTCGGCCTGTGTGATAAACACAATGTACGGCTGGGGAATGTATCCAGAGAGATTCGCAAAGAAGCTGCTGAAGAGTTCGTCGATGATGCATTCTACTTCAAAGCCGTTGACCTCTCAGCCAGTACCGATAAAAAAGTAAGCCGTGGCGGAACGTCGCTCCATCGTCAAAAAGAACAGTTGAACCTCGCGAAGAATGAACTGCAAAGTTTATTGAGTCAGGGAGAAAACAATGCACGGACAAGTATTTCATGAATCACAGCAAAATCATTTATACATAGCGCATCCGATAAAATCGATCATTGTCGAGAAACAAACCGAATACCAGCATACGGTTATAGCAGATACGGAAACATTCGGCCGCTGCCTGTTTCTTGACGGGATATTGAACTCATCGGAACAGGATGAGTTCATTTACCATGAGGGACTTGTCCACCCGGCAATGGTTCGCGCCAGACAGAGGGAAGAAGTGTTGATTATTGGCGGTGCAGAGGGAGGGACTTTGCGTGAAGTGCTAAAATATGACGACGTGCAAAGTGTCACAATGGTAGATATTGATGGTGAGCTAATTGATATTTGCCGTGAACATATGTCCGACATTTACGGTGATCCATGGTCCGATCCACGAACAAACCTCCATGTAACCGACGGAAGAGAGTTCTTAACCGGAAATCATAATTACGATGTTATACTGCTGGATTTAAATGAACCGGAAGAGGGGAATCCTGCACAGGGTCTTTATACAAAAGAGTTCTATCAAATGGTCGAAGATTCATTGGCTCCCGGTGGCGTTGTAAATACACAGGCAGGCTGGATTCACAGCAAGAGTCATTTTCACCTGACTGCCACTCAAAAATCTGTGTTTCACGCGGTCAGGGTTCTTGAAACGAATGTTCCCAGTTATCTAATGACCGAAGCTCTGAATATTTGTTCAATGAGTGAAGATTTATTGGATATCACTCCCGGTGAAATTGATAATATTCTGGAGCAAAAAGGTATTGCAACCGGTTATTACACGGGGCCTATTGATAAAAAAATGTTAACACTTCCACCTTATCTGATAGACCGTTACAATGAGGTTGGTAATATCCGAACAGACAGCAATCCCATGGATATTAATGAATCACATTTAATCATAGATGGTTAAGGAATCCAGTTACATAAATGAAATTTGAACTCCTGAACGATTACAAGTCGCTTATTGAGTCGGTATACAACCTGACCGGTGACAAAGACATTGAAAATATTATAAAGCGACTTGAGAGTCTTGATGATTCCACGCAGGAAGTTGAAAAGGAGTTCCTGGAACACCGGGATGATTTAAACAGTCCCATATACTGGATTGCCATTCTAAGAATCTTAAAATTCAGTTTTAACCTGAAAAAGAAACTGGAAGAGCAGTATGATAGCTTCGTGCAGATATACCAGGAGCTCACATCAAGAACGAACCTCACGAAAGACGAACAGCACCTGCTGACCGAGATTGGAAATTTCCTCTACCGGGTAGATGAAATATTCGGAAACCAGGAGAGATTTTCACATCGATTGCTGCACGGGATGCGTCAGGGTATAATTGAAGACTATGGAGTGAATCTCGATATTGACGATAGTTTCTATCAAACGTATATGAGTATTGAAACAGCTCATAAAACTGCTCCGCTTATACGGGAATTAATGGACCTTCTCGATGAAAATCAAGAGCAGATTCGCATAATGAATGCTCTCCACAGACTCCATACTATTATAATCAGACAATCCCGCAAAGATGATCAATCGAATGATCAAACGCCCACCTCCCCTGCCCCGGATTAAAAAGCAAAATTGTGTCCATGCGCCAAACGCCAAACGGGCAATGATCTAAAGATTATCGAAATCGCAGGAATATTATGAAAACTTTGAAATGAGTATATTCAATGACGGGGATCGGATTGGGAAAATTCACAATCTGCTTGCAGTATGAATCGAACAGAAATTGGCCGCCGAATCCCCGTAAACGGCGGCCACGTTTCCAATGCATCACGCATGGTGATGCAAGTCGAAACCGGAGATTTTACTCTGTTCCGACTCCGTCCACTACAGCTTCTTCCGAACTTCTGTTGCGATGTCCACCGGATCGTCGAGTTGTTCCTTTTCTACTGCTTGAACTTCTCGGTCCCGAATGACTCGTGTGACCTGTATGACCAACCTTTCGTCGCTCTCCCCCTCCCGATTTTCGAATCGGGAATACGGAGATAATCTTGTTTGTTTCCGGAGGCCGCGGCCTCGGTCCAATTTCCCAGAACATAGCCTGCTGGACCGCTTCGTCATCTGACTCAGCTATGGCGTTGATTTTATACACCATAAATGATTCATAGAAAAACACTTTCTTCCGAAAAATGTCAGGACGATTCTTTCTGCCTTTTATACCGGCTTCAAACCTTGTCTGGCTGATAAAAACCTGTAAAAGACGGTCTCTGTCCTTACCGGGCAGACTGAGTCTCTTACAAACAGGATCTATCGCATTCTTAACAAAATTCGCTATATTTCCCTGAACTCTGCCATGGTAAATATCATGTACCAGGTCCAGAAAGATTAATGCGAAAAAAATATTCGAGGTTAATTCTTCACGCTCATGGAGCATCTTATCGGCTATCTGCAATCTACGGCCGATTGTGCTCGCATAAAAGTTTTCAACTTTCTCACCGCGTCTGTCGGATCCTTCCGACTCTTCAGGAAAAAGTGTTCTAAACAGTCCGGTCTCAGCGAAAGATTCAAAGATCTCACTTGCGCGACCGGTACGGAATATCTTTAAATATTCCTCTAACATTCGTGAAGTACTGGCTTTCGTAATCTCATCTCTATTTTTTCGAATAGCTTTAATACAGGCCTGATCCATTTCAAAATCGATAAGCGCTGCAAATTTCGCGGCTCGGAGCATTCTAACCGGGTCTTCCTGAAAAGAAATATCCGGATCTCCAATTACCGTAATTTTTTTTGCTTTAATATCCTCAAACCCGCCAACATAATCAATTATGCTTTCGTTTCGCGGATCAAAAAATAGAGCATTGATCGTAAAATCCCTTCGAGCAGCATCCTCAATAGGAGTCCCATACTGGTTATCACGTCTGAGCATATAATCCGCATCGGACTTACGCTCCCTTGTCAACCTGTGATCGGGCAGGCTTCGAAAGGTCGATACCTCGATTATTTTTCCTCCTCGAAAAAGGATATGGACGATTTTGAATCGTCGTCCAATTGTTCTGCTGTTGGTGAAGATTTTCCTCACCTGGGACGGAGTGGCATTGGTTACCACATCAAAGTCCTTAGGTTTCTTTCCCAGAAGCATATCACGGACACATCCTCCGACCAGGTAGGACCGAAATCCATGCCTGTTCAGACGGTTGATCACTTTCAGGGCATCCTGATCCATCTGCTCCTTTCGGAGATTATGGAATTCCCGATAGAATCTTTTGCCCTCGGGGTAAGCGACCAGGTCCTCGATCCTCTGGGGACCAAATCCCAGGAACCTTATGAATTTTTTCAGCATTAAATAGATTAAATGCAGGTGGTGAGAAAAGAAGCAAGTAAAATAAAAATATAGGTAAAGAAAGACCACTCTCTCTTTTTGGCTTGCCCACCGCCCGTATAAGCGGATTCTGGTCTTGTGCGTACCCGGGAACGGATTCGTTACCATTTTCATCAGCTTGGCCGCCATTTCCACCGTAAAAAAACGGGAGCCTGGAGCGGACTGTCCATTCTGATTTTTCGTGATGATACAGCTGATCATCCGGTAAGAATTCGAATTAATTATTACATTATTCTCTTTGTTTTTCTCATTCCGGGGCTACTTTTCGCCTCAGGGGCTTATATGCTCATTGAGAAAGGACTCAGTTCTCCTGTAACAGGTCAGAAGCTGGACACTCGCAGGGCCCTGCTGGGAACTCTGGTACTTCTTGCCCGTGAAAATTCCCGGTTGCGGGATAGAATTCATACGCAACTGTATACATACCAGGAGCTGTCAAACACGGATCCCTGGATTGAGCTTCCCCCCGTAAATGTGGCTGAGAAGGTATTTTCACAGGCCGTTGATCCTTCCCGTGCCCCGGTGGATAGAATCTCCGGTGATCTTCTTGCAATTGAAAACCTTCATACGGATTTCAGAAAAGTTTTAGAGGACCAGGCCTATTACAGTCTCAAACCAGTCTGGAACCGAATGAAAATCCATTCCATAACCCCACGGGGGCGGCCTGTCCCGGCAGGAGTCGGTTATATTACATCTCCATACGGAATGAGGCGCAATCCGTTCAATCCATCATCCCGGATTGGAGACTTCCATTCGGGAGTTGATATTGCAAGTGCTCCGGGAACTCCGCTGATTACCACAGCTTCCGGAACAGTAATCAAGGTTGTGAACACAACCGTTTCAGGCTATGGACTTCACGTGAAGGTTCACCACGGTCTTGGTTACACCTCACTCTACGCCCACAACCAACGTAATGTTGTTTCGGTGGGCGATACCATAAAAAAAGGTGATGTGGTTGGACTTATGGGACAGAGTGGCGCTGCGACAGGAAACCATGTTCATTTCGAAGTGAGTTATGGCCTGTCGCCGCCTTTTGATCCCATGGAATACGTGCAGTTGAAGTAACATTATAAACACCTGAGCCCAGGTGGTGCGACGCGCGTTATTTTTTCCCATCAGCGGGAAAGGGGAGCAGTAAAGACTACCCCCCCTATCCTCGCCGCATGCCCGGCATTGCCTCTCACTCGAGACAATATCCGCTACCCGCAGCGGGCTTTTCTTGTGTTTTAAAAAACAAAGCCGTGCAGTTGTAACTCTGAGCGAGCTTTTGCTAGCCGAAGAGTTTGGCCCTATATTTCCCCGACTGTAAGACGCTCCAGTGACGTCAGATAATGGTTATCACTGGTTGCAGTGAATGAATATGAATCGCAGGAACATAAAACCCTGTCCTGGATCAGTGAGCATACACTTTCACTGCTAAATCAGTTCAAATAATTATTTCGATCAGATCTGCCTGTTTGAAACATTCTGGCCTTTTTCAACAAAGGTTTGTAGTTTTCGGTTGCCGAATCACGACGTAGATCCCTCTCGTGAAAGGAGCCGGAACCTGGATAACCGATTGTTAATAAGATACTGCCCACAATCTCACCGGATGGTCCCGTTCCCTTGCCTGCTGAAATTGTCAACTGGAACGGCGAAGGAATATACAGAAGGTGTCCCCCTAAATTCACACGTATTCCATAACCGGATGCATACGCTCCATCTTTTTCCGATCGGAAAAAAGATACCCCTCTGTCGTAATAGAAAGCCAGATCAACCTGGTTCACCATAAATTCACTGTCCCCGCGCCCTACAATTCGGGAAAACCATGCAACGGGCAACCGGTACTCGTACGTTCCCACTGCAGCCACACGATTCGAGGGTGCGAAAGATGGATTCAATCCCCTCACGAACAGGGCGAGATTACCTCTGACAATATCCCTGTCCGGGCCGGTTGAGCTATAGCCTGTTGTTGAAAAATAGTTCACATGATTTTTGAAAAACGAAGGAAGATAGAATGACAATCCTCCGGTCACCTCTCCAAAATCAACACTCTCTTTATGACCGGCCTTATCGCTTACAAAACTGCCGCCAGGATCAAAATACTCTCCAGAAGCAAAGAAACGCCAGCCATGCTCGGCACTGATTGATGTGGGATAGTAATGAGTTTGCCCGATCATCAGATAACCGGAGGGACCGGATAGATTAACATCTTTATGATCATACGTATAAGATACCAGTCTATCGGCATCTCTTATCTTTTTATGAACTCCACCCGCAAGTATTTGCAATGAAAAATATCGATGCTCTTTGTTATATGATAGATAACCACTGGAGCTCTCTATTTGAGGATTTATCTTATCGCACAAGATCCCCTCATATATACCCCTGTCACGAAAAAAGCAGTCCGGTTTGGATCCGAAAAAGTTTGAAAAATATGACAGGTAAATACTGGTGTTGAATCGACTGTATCCGTATTGAGCATAGACCTCCGGACCGTAACCAGAAATCCCCCCAGCCAGAGTAAAACTGTGCCGATTCAACGGATCATGTCCGGCAATCCCGGCGTTTATAAAAGAGTATCCAGGCAAAAATCCAATATTTAACAGTCCTATCCAGTAGAACTTCATGTTCAGAATTCCGTTGTAAGGATGAACATGATCTTTAATTCCAGAATCCCGGGATGTAAGATCCGAAAATAATGAATCAGGGGAATACAGGGTGTCTTCGGCAACAAGATTATCAGCTGGTTCACTCATAAGATCATTGTAGTTAAAACGAACAACATCATAACCGTCAACATCATACGACAGAGCATAGAGTCCATCATCCCCGGGTGCCGGATAAAAGAATCCGCCGCCTGTCCCGGTAAGCCTTCGTATACCGTTTGTCTTGAGGTGAAATGAATAGAGATTAAAAACACGATCCGGATCGGCTGAAAAATAGAGACTTTCGTCATCCTTGCTGAAACGCAAATGAATTATAGCGCTATCTCCTGAAAGCCTCTTGCGGCATTCAAAATTTTCCGTTTTATCCTCGCAGACAATCAGATCTCCTCTACCCTCAATACCATTTCGAACAAGTACTGCGACTCTAGATCCATCATGGGATGCAGCTGCATACTGCAAAATACCCCGATGATTGACTCGTAATACATCTCTCTGTGCAACAGGATTATCATCTTCGTCAAATCGAAGAGTCCTGAGTATCTTCTCACCACCTTCCCTCTCAATGAAATAAAGGACCTTTCCATCCGCAGAGAGAGATGGAAAAGAAATTCTTCGTCCGGGGAGCCATCTACTCAGTAAAAGATTACGGTTTCCATTATACAATTCGTATTGAAATCCAAAACCCGGGTATTTAAAATACTCTTCACTGAATACCCGCCTGCCGGAAGCAGATGCAAGACCTCTTACGGAATACACTTTTCGAATCCTTTTCTCGTCATTATTGTCCAGTTTATAGATTCCAGGGATACTGCTCGTACGACTTTGAAAATAAACAGGTCTGCCTTCTTCCAGAAATAGAAACGACTTATTCCCCCCGGAATCTGTCAGTTTTTCAAATGGAGTCAATCCCGCGTTTTTCAAAGATTCGTTTTGTGCTTTATACTTTTTAATCAGATCATTGTAAAACTCTTTATAAACTATAAAATAACCAAACATACCGGCGTTTCGCATTGCTTCATCAAGAAACAGGGGTATTATTGGCCCCTGCCAGTAATCACGAATAGCATTTTCATCATATCTGTTTCGCATGAATTCATTGATGGCACCACCGTAAAGATAGTATATGGAACCCTGCGGCCAGCGATGGGAACCATTCATTAATTCCCCCTGATCGGGCAGTGCATCATGATTCACAGCCGTGCGAATAATCATCTCTGTGACAGGATCATTATTTCGACCATGCCCGGCTTTACTCTCTTCGTATACGGAAATTCCCTCTGTCATACCATGAGGAGCGATAACATTGGGAGTAACTCCTGTAAGGAACTTCATGAACCCGCGAAATGTACTCTTTGTATAGCCTGTTGTAAGAATATGTGTATATTCATGTAAAAAGAGTTCTTTTACCCAGTCATCATAATAACTCCACCCGCTCCCGCCTAAAGGTCCGACCGGAGGATTATTTACAAATAATACTACTTGATTGTATCCAAAGGGAGTCGCAAAAGCATTTACTGTATCATTTTCCAGCACAAGAGAGACATTTACAATGGATTTATCGACATCGTATCCCGGCCCAAGTTTTTGACGTAATTCTTCAGCGTAACCGGCCAGGCTTTCTGCAAGCTGCTCGGAACCCGCCGGATAATGAATTCGAAAGTGATCAGTTTGCCAGGTAAAGTAGACGGGAATACCGCTTGATATACGATTCTGAGACAGAAGAGTGTCAGGTGTAAGTAATAAAAAAGAGAGAGATAGAATAAAAGTTATAATTGTTTTTTTCATATTCTGCATAACGTAATAAGATGCAATTGGCTATTCACTGACTCCTGTATCACTTCAAAGCGCAGATATTTTTAATAAAGACAATTACGCCTGTCTGTGCAAAGGAGCTGTAATTCGTTTTGATAAAAATCCACCGGAAGATGCAATACACTATCGCATCACTCTCGTAACGTATTATAAAAAACAGGGATAAAAAGTCCACATCTAAATATCGATTCCCATACCGTCATAAGCAAATACTATATTATTCTCCACTGTCGAAACTTCCGGTCCAGTCTGGCTTAAATGAGTTGCAATCATCTGTTTACAGTTAAACTCATTACGCCTTCTCTTAAGTTCTTCAAGTGATACATGACCGCTTCCTGCAGCATCTCCTGAATAAATAGTAGCTTCCACTATTGCCGCATCCACACCATTGCATAAATTCACTAAATTCTGATCCAGTTCACAATCACCGCTAATAGCAACACTTCCCGAATGCCCGAATATTCTGTAACCCTGGCTCTCCGGGGAGTGAGTAACATTCATGGGCTCAATCCTGAATGGCCCACACCTGTACTGACTTGTGTTCTCTTCAAATTTCAAATGAAGCTTATACTCATGCCCTCTGTATGCCAGTTCCATCCAATTCCTTACGATATCTTCAGTTTCGGCTGGACCATAAATAGAGAGTTCGGACCAGGGACGAACTCTCTCCCTGTCCAGGAAGAGATAGGGAATTCCTCCTGTATGATCACCGTGAAAATGAGTCAATAAGAGTGACGATATACTCTCCAGTTTAAGACCCACACGTCTGGCGCCAAAGAGTGTTGTGGCACCCGCATCCACAAGCAGGGCATACCCGTCCTCTTCAACGTAAATGGACTGGTGCAATCGATCACCGTGATGATAGGCATTGCCGCTACCAATAAAAACAACCCGCAAGTATCATTGCCCCTTTAATGACTCGGAAATCAGCCATCCATACACCGAAGACATGGAGGTCATCCCATCATAGGAAAAATGGTGCGCATCCACAAACATACGCATCTCACCGGTTGCATGCAGATCGGCAAAACGAATTCGCCCGGAGGTCTCTTCAGTGAAAGATTGTAAGAAATCCAGATATCCCCTGTACCAATCGTTACCGTCATAGGCACCGAGGGTTAAAGGATTTTCGGGATTATTAATTATTAAAACCGGAGTATCGCCGCTATTCTCCTGGTAGGCTTCTTTCATATATCTTGCCTGAACAATATCATCTGAAAATGTATACCAGTTAGAGTAATATTTACCGAGCCTCAAATTATTCAACTGACGTACAGCCATACGTCGAGGCTCTCTCCAATCATCCGGATCGACACGACTTCTGAATCGAGCATAATACTCCTTATCGGAAATTTCCGAAAGAAGTACATCTTCAAGTGTTCGTCGTCTTACAAGGTAATCATCGACGGGTGCCTCATTTAATCCAAAATTTCCTGGAAGACGAATTCCACGTCCTCTGTATATCTTCGCTCCCTTTCCCGATTCCAGAATATTTCCATTCTCCGCAACAACATGACTTAATAATACAAAAATCTGTCCATTCTCGCCTTCCCTTGAGGGATCAGAAAGATCTGTCGATTGCCATCCGATTTCTTCAGGAGATATTTCTTTAATCTTTTCCGAATAATCCGGAGTCTCGCAACCGTTTATAAATGTATCCCTCTCTTCAGGAGGAATCCTATGCTCCGCCGGAATGTAATAGAACTCTATTTTATAATCCTTTACAGAAGCCATCTCTTCCGGCACTTGAAAGTAAAAACGGTGATCATTTTGAACGGCATCGGCAGGAAAATATAAACAGCTCCCTGAAAATCCATCTCTCCAGGTTTCTCCCCCGACAGGTATGCCCTGGTAATTCAGATAACTTTTAACCGGTTTTGCCCTTTGCATACTTATATTGAATTCTAGAGCATCCCACCACTGTTCCCGAAAGCGAAGAGAATAGAGAGCCTCCCTGAACACTAATCCGAAATATCTGTCCGAAGACAATAATGACCCATATCGTAATGCAAATTCTCCTGGATAGTACAGGCTTACAGGAATACGCCCCTTGAGATAATCGAACGCTGCTTCAGAGGAGTAATCAGGACCGGCCTCCCAGGGAGGGGTATACCTTTCCATATCAAGATCTGCAGGATTTGTTATAAATACGATGAGATCCGGATGAAGTTTTACGATTCGCTTCATATATGAAGCTGAGTCAGACGGAAGCATGGCCGCATGAACCACCATCTCAACATCTACATCGCGCCCCAGTGATTCTTCAATCTTCTCTTTGAGTAACTCTCTCTGTACAGAATACTTTGCGATACTTGAGCCGGTGATGACAATAAAAGGCCTGTCTGACGTATCCTTACTTCTTTTGGCTTCAAGCCTTTGTAGATGGTACTCAAAATTGTACCATCGGAAGCTGTCCCATCCGGTATGATTTTCAAACGAGAATATGACATTCTTAAATATGATTCGATCCAGAATCAGGGTTGCTGCAGTTAAAGACAATAGCAGAACAAGGAGAAGAGATCGAGGATTTTTCATTACGCCATGCAATCCCCTGCATGCACAACGATCTATAAAAAAATTAGGTCCGGAGTGAACTTTCATCCAATGTCAGGACAAGAGTCTTTCCCCACAAGTCTGCATCGATCCACTCTCCAAGCTTCTCTCCAAGAAGGCCTGCCTCGTCAGATTTAAATATTTTTATGAGGGACTCTTTTTCGACCCCGGTCAAAGGGGCAGGAAGAATGAGCATAACATCACCCGTCCGCAGTTTTCCATGAAGAGTATGAATTCTCGGTTTTACATTTTTTGAGATTGGGTCTATCCCCCGGGATTTGGTTTCAGTTGAGTAACCGGTTCTCACCGTGGGCTTAATGGATATCAAACGCCTTTTTTGAGCCCTCCAGATAACCGGATAGATTCCGTAAATGAGTGCTCTGAATTCACCATCTCCGGATATTTCATAGCTTATACTAAACGTTCCATCGGGAAGAGGCGAATTTTCAAAAATTTGCTTATGAGCAGTCACGCCGTTACTGGATGATCGGATGCGGTCAAAAAAACTGAGTACATAGTCTTCTGACAACTCCCCCGGAGAACTGAGTAGAGAGAGTTTCATCTTCTCTTCACCGAGTACAACATATAGTTTACGAGAGATTTTTCCGCGCAACCTGCCAGCCACCTTGTAGCGCAGGCTCTTCCATTGTTCCCAGTCTTCCGTAAATTTTGCCGGATTGACGATTTCCGGAATGTCATTTTCCAGACCCGAAGGTTTCTCAGTTAAATCATCGAGACTGCCCTCGATAACCCTGACCGGAACATTGTTATTGTCTATAGTCTCTTCATGTAGTTCCAGCTTTTTTCGTCCGCCAATAAACTCCTCGAGGAATGTTCTTTCCGGAGTCCACACAATCAGTAAATATGGAACATCTTCCGAGCTCTGCAAATCCGGCAGTTTCAGTTTATCACATGCAATAATTTTATAAGTATCCTCCATCTTGCCGGATGCCTCAAGCCATATCTTCATAGCCTTTTTCATCTCTCGAATGGAACTGCTCTGCATTGGATCTCCGATAGACTCAATTCGGTTTTCCACCACAATAGCCGCACGCACATCCGTCCTGTCCTTGACAAAGAATCCCTCGTGACCCGATAGATATCCTTCTTTCTGCAGATACTGCGTCAATTCGTCTGGAAATTCATTATCCTCAACAAGACGAAAACTCTCGCCACCCTGGTAGGAGAGGTAATGGCGCAGCAGTGACGGAATCGGAGTATTCCGAAGAAACATTTTCAAGAAAAAGCCTGGTTTTGTATTATCTGAATACTGCATTATTACTCTCACATACCAGCATATATCTTCGTAAAAATATTCTGCAGCCGGTATTTCCGGACACCTCACAAATGAAAAGGCGTGGTTCCTTAACCATCGTCTTATTTCTCAGGTTTTTGAAACTTATTTTTACAGAGGAATCCTGCTTTCCATAAATCTCAACCTCACTGCAGAAGAGGAGAGGCAACTTGAGAAAATATCGACAGTTAGAAATTCTTTGCTTGCCTCCTTACGGGGGGGAAGTGATTCCATGAACTTAAGAATGGCCTCCCTGAACCAAAGTTTCGACAGTTGCATGAATACATTTCCAGCCATTCGTGAACCTGGTGGTATGGCGGAGCTATGGGACTATGGTCTCCAGGAATTGAAGAAGACTCCTGTAAATCCGAACCACCGGCTCCTGTTAAAAAAATCACTCGGGCGTGAACTTCACTACGAGGTAACCTTTACCGGATTTGGAGGCAGTGAACTCAGAGGATTATTGAGCCTGCCTCGAAGGAAAAAAGGGATTCCGGCAGTCGTCCAGTTTCATGATTACAACTCTCCTATTTTAAGAAGCGGATCATTCACAGATAGGGGAATCGCTCACCTATCTCTGGAGTTGCGCGGACATAATACACTGGAAAATCTGGTTCGTCCGGTAAAACAAGCACAAACAGACGGTGAGATAAAATACTTCGATAAACACCCCCTGGAAGATTACCGGCAGGATGATGC
Organism: Leptospirales bacterium; assembly: GCA_050295715.1. GTDB lineage: Bacteria > Spirochaetota > Leptospiria > Leptospirales > Leptonemataceae > JBNKQE01. The sequence goes on along the minus strand of JBNKQE010000027.1, from coordinate 1,161 downwards.
CAGATCCAGCTGGTTGTTCGCATCAATGATGGATGCCGTGAGAGCCATAGACTTTTTGAGGCTGCAAAAAGAGGTGGATAACGGGAAGATCGGGGTCTACGGTCAGGGTTTTGGTGCTGCAATGGCCATTGCGGCAGCATCTCACAGAAAAAATAGTGTTCGGGCTCTGGTCCTTGAAAAGCCCTCTTTTTTATGGGTTGCAGAGTGGTTAAAACTCTCCTCGTCTCCTCTGGCATCGGATCTCAAACAGATAATGAGCATCCAGAAACCCACCGTACTGACAAAGGTAAAAAAATCCCTGGAAATTATCGACCCTCTGCTGTTTGCTGAAGACCTCGAGCAAAATATAATGGTTTCAACACATATGGATGACACATCGGCTCCCCCTCTGCCTGCATTTGCTCTATTCCATCATGTTTTAACAGAAAAAGCCATGCATGTATATATGGAAAAGGGTCAGGATCCGGATGACAAAAAAAAGACAGAGAAAGCCTCCGAATTCCTGATGGACCTGCTTAAACCAGCGCATCGATAAAATCTACATTCAATGAAAAATAGTCTTGCCCGTGGCATAGTCTTTCGTCAAATTGACCATCTGAAATAATTTACTGATTTATTTGTGCAGGAAAATAAAGCACGGAGATCTCAATCACTCCAAGGTTAAAAGATGAGCGAAGAAGTAAAAGAAACCAAAAAAACTGAGTCAACAGAGCACCAGGCAAGAGCACCTCGTGAAGAGAGAGATAGTTCGGACCGTCCCGAGCGCCACTCACGAGATGATGATTCCGGAGATCGACGCAAGCCACAGCGCCCCCGTTACAGAAAAAAGGTTCTGGATACACGTGGTCTGAATCTTGATTACAAGAATAATGACACAATGGAAAGATTTATCTCTAAAACGGGAAAAATTCTACCCAGACGAATGACAGGTGCCAGTGCAAAAATTCAGAGAAAAATTGCACGTGAAGTAAAACGTGCCAGAATGATTAATCTTCTCCCTATCACTCGTAGATAATTATCTAAATGAAAGACCGTCACAGCGGCGGTCTTACTATTTTTTCACGAATAACCCCCTCCAACTCATCCTTTGTAGTATTCGTCCCTTTTTATAAGTATATAAAGATGGGACCTGTATGGAAATTCACGATCATCTCGTAGCAC
>JBNKQE010000026.1:0-24427 GCA_050295715.1 Leptospirales bacterium | reverse complement strand
GTAATTATTTCCTTTTTTTACAGGAACATCGTAAGTAACATCGATAGAAGCAACATACTCCAGAGCCTGAGGAAATACTTTTAATTTAATATATTCACGAATATAACTCTTAAATGTCTCTTTTTGCCTGGAGGAGGCCTTCGTTTGGTAACTGCCCAGAAGATAACCGGCCATATAATCAATTCCCACATATTCCAGTGCTCGATCCGCTCGTCGGGGTCTGTCAGCCGAATTTTTTATATTCCCAATCATCTTCTTAACGCTGGAGAGAGCCCTATCTCCTTCACTGGCGCTCAATCCCGGGGCAAATACTCCGAATATTAAAAGGGCAATTGACAGAATTCCGATACGTCTCATACTATATCCAGACCTGAGTGAATTTCGTCCAATTCTTCTAAACAATGAGTGCCTGGAGACAGATACCTGAAAAATTCAGTGATAGCTCAAAATTTAAAAGTTATTTTGGTCGCAAACCATTGTGAAAAGCGGTAAAAAGACGGGCAACAAATATAGTGATTGGATTCTTACATCCCGGTTACAGTATAAATGAAATTTGACGTATCTACTATAAAACAGGCATCTGTACAGGTCAGAATCAGAAATTTTTTCCGGCCGGATATAGTATTAAAGGTCACAATTGCCTTTGCAATCATTCTGTTTATAAATACACCGCTTGTTCCCCGACCTTTCACAGTATCCGACTGCAAAACTTATGAGAATATGGTTCGGAATGGGAAATACCCTCTGGAAAGAGTCGCCGCAATTCGCGCACTGGAAAACTGCTCCGGTCAAAATATTCCCCGCCTCCTTATGTCATACTCACTCCAGGGAACCGGACGTGAAAGACGAGCCGCTTTACTGGCAATGGATGGGCATATTAAAAGAATCCCGCTGGACCATTTACTCAATCTCTACTATAATACAGACAATATAGCTTTTGATAACCTGGAATATATTCTTCGACTGATCCGCATAAAGGCCAGGCCGGAATCACAGGCAATACTCGAGCCTATTTTTTTACGAGAGAGTTCCTCCGAAAACTCACGGATCAGAATGGAGTCTCTCCTGGGCCTGGAGAAAATCAACTCTCCTCTACGGAATAACATTATAGTCGAAGCCCTCTCCTCCAACAGACCGGATATTCTGGAAGCATCCCTGCATGGAGCAAGGGGGCTGACAGAGCCTGATATCATTCAACGAGCCGGTGCACAGCTGGCCTCTCTGAATCCAGGCTTGCAGAAAGCGGCCATTCAATATTTCGCGAGTATCCCCTCACGAATTGCACTGAAACACCTGTTGCTGCTGGAGCAAATGCGTCCTCACGAAAGTAACGCTGAATTTTTATGGAAGACGATTAAAGATAAGACCCGGGAAAACAAAGATAAGACCAACAGGGTTGCCATAAATCCATCGCCGGTAAGAATTTACGCAAATCCGTCCCCACTTGCGCCAATCATCGGAGCTATTTCACCAGGAGATATCCTTTTTGTAAAAAAAACAAAGGAGGGTCCACCTGGAGCCATACCTCCCGAGGAGACGATACAAACAGCCTGGATCCAGGTAATCTCTCCGGCAGGCATTTCCGGATGGTGCCTCTCCAGTGATATTATAGTCTATTCAGAGTAATAATACGAACAATTACGAATAAACCATGCGAAAATATAAAAACTTCGAAAAGTCTCACTTGACATTATGGAGTTCCATAAGTCTTATTGGAAGGCAACGCTATGAAAACCTACAACGTTAAACGTGGATATACAATCCCTCTTAAAGGCAATCCCGAACCTGTCCTGGAAAACACCAGACCAGCATCTTTCTACGGAGTCTGTCCGGATGACTTTACAGGAATCAGACCCGGTCTTGGTGTTAGCGAGGGCGACTCTGTAAAGAAGGGAACAATCCTTTTTTACGACAAGAACCACCCTGCTATTCGAATTGTTTCACCTGTATCAGGAAAAGTACACAGTGTGGTCTATGGCCCCAGAAGAAAGATCGAAGCGGTCGTCATTGCACCCGGTGAAGGTGGCGCAGTAAAATTCAAGAGTCATTCGGCTGCAGAGATCGGCTCTCTTGAAAGATCTGACCTTATTGAGACGTTGTTGAAATCGGGTGTCTGGCCCTTTTTACGTCAACGCCCCTTTTCCACAATAGCGAATCCTGAAGATACACCTTCGTCATTATTTATTAATGCAATGGATACAGCTCCTCTGGCTCATGACACAGCTTTTGCCCTGGAAGAGGATAAAGAGTTCTTCTATGCGGGCGCGAAAGCATGCAAAGTTCTTGCAAATGGACCGGTCCACCTTACTGTGAATCCTGCAAATGCGGACAGCTGGCTTAAGGACACACCGGACGTAACAATACATACGTTCAAAGGAAAACACCCCGCTGGACTTGTAGGCACTCATATTGCCCATATTGATCCATTGGTACCGGGAAAGAAAATCTGGTATATTAACGCCTCTCTTGTTGCAGCACTGGGTAAGTTCTTATTGACCGGTGAGTATCCTGCGGAACGAACGATTGCCACTTCAGGTTCAGGACTGAAAGAACACAAATACTATAAAACAATTACTGGCGCACGAATTCCGGATCTTTTAGGCGAAAAGCTTAAGAGTGGTAAACAACGATTGATCAGCGGCAATATTCTTACAGGCACGCACGTTGACAGCGAAACAGGTTACCTCGGATTTTATGATGATCAGATCACGGTAATCCCTGAGGGCGGTGAACAGAAGTTTCTTGGCTGGTTGATGCCCGGATTCAATCGGCATTCTTTTACGAATACTTTTGCCTCGGCTCTGACACCAGGCCGCAAATATGAACTGGACAGCGATCTGAACGGAGAACTGCGAACTTTTGTAATGACCGGTAATTACCGCAAGGTCGTTGCACTGGACATACACCCCGACCTTCTGGCGAAAGCAATAATAACGGAAGATATTGATATGATGGAAAAACTGGGGATTCTTGAAGTCGATCCGGAAGACGTGGCACTATGCTCATACATATGCCCTTCAAAGATTGAATTTACGGATATTTACAAAAAGGGTCTGGAGCTCTACAGAAAAGAAACCCATGGATAAGATCAGACCCGGTCAGATTATGCCACAGGGCACAGCAAATCGGTTAAGTCCGCGAGAGGATGATGTAACGTGAAATTCCTATTAAATATGATGAAAAGCAAGGAGCACCTCTTTAGAAACGGAGGAAAGCTGGAGCGCCTACGGCCACTCTGGGATGCTCAGATGACTTTCCTGTTTACTCCCGGTCATACGGCCAAAAACGGTCCACACGTAAGGGATTCTGTGGACATGAAGCGCTATATGATAACGGTTGTACTGGCGCTTCTGCCTGCCATAGTATTCGGGATCTACAATGCCGGGTATCAATCAGCGAAAGCCCATGGTGCACTGGGAGCGCTTACGGACCTGCAGCTAATGGCAAACGGAGCAGTTATCGTACTGCCGATTATTATTGTCAGTTATGTTGTTGGCGGGATCTGGGAAGTTATCTTCTCTATTGTGCGAAAGCACGAAGTCAATGAAGGCTTTCTTGTCACCGGAATCCTTTTCCCTCTTGTCCTGCCACCGACAATTCCACTCTGGCAGGTCGCTGTCGGGATTTCCTTTGGAGTGGTTATCGGTAAGGAAATTTTCGGCGGCACCGGAATGAATGTGCTCAATCCGGCACTTACCGGACGTGTCTTTCTCTTTTTCTCCTATCCGGCTGAAATATCCGGAGATAAGGTCTGGGTCTATTTGAAAAACGATCTGCCATATCCTTTTACATCACAAATTGTCGATACGTATACTGGAGCAACTGCTCTTCTATCACAGGGTTCGGCAGCTACAGGAGCTGACGCCTTACAGGCCCTTGGAGCAGTAGGTTTCCATGATTTAAGCTTCTGGAATATGACGCTCGGTTTCATACCGGGAAGTATCGGAGAGACATCCGCCATCGCAATAGCAATTGGTGCTGCAATCCTGATCCTTACCGGAATCGGAAGCTGGCGAATCATGGTCAGTTCGGTTGCCGGCGCTCTTGCAATGGGTTATTTTCTTAATTCTTTTGCATCGCCGTCTGTTCCGGCAATGATGAATCTTCCCCCTCTTTACCATCTGGTTATGGGCGGATTCCTCTTCGGAACCGTATTCATGGCAACCGATCCTGTAAGCGCAACCGCCACGGATACAGGAAAATATATCTATGGTTTCCTCATTGGGACGCTGACAGTACTTATCAGGGTCTGGAACCCGGCGTATCCTGAGGGTGCCATGCTCGCGATATTATTTATGAATATTTTCGCACCATTAATTGACTACTTTGTGGTGCAGTCCAATATAAACAGGAGGATGAAACGTGCAACAGCGGGGTAATGTATATATCTTCTCTTTCGCGCTGATCGTCACACTGGTAGCCAGTGTATTTCTATCCGCTGCGGCTTCGGTGCTCAAGCCCTATCAGGAATTGAACGCCCGTCTGGATGTATTGAAAAACATCCTCTCTGTAGCAGGATACACTCCGGAAGAGATTCAAAAAATGAGTGGCAAACAGACAATTGCACTCTTTAGCGATGAGTTTGAAGTATTGATTCTTGATAGAAACAACTCTCCTGTAGAGAGAAGTACAATCAATCATGAACTTGAAAAAATCGGCTATACCGATGACGTTTTGAATAATCTCCTGGCCTTCGAACTTGTAGATACCTTCCAGAGCAAACTATCGCTTCTGGCCAGGGCATCGAAAAAATCAAAGGATGAATACGATCCTGGTTATAAGTTACTGTTTCGGCATGTTCCCGGCAAGGAATTGAAATCCTATATTTTACCGATAAGCGGCAAAGGCCTCTGGGGAATGATATACGGTTACGTCGCACTCCAGAAGGATCTGGAAACAATCAGTGGTGTCCGTTTTTACAAACACCAGGAGACCCCCGGTCTCGGCGGCGAAATTGAAAAACCGTGGTTTACAGAGCAATTCGAAGGCAAAAAGATTCTGGATACATCAGGAAATTTTTCTTCCGTAAGTATTGCAAAAGGATCCGCTTCCGTAAAATACGAAGGTGAAGAACTTACTCATTATGTCGACGGAATCAGCGGTGCGACAATAACAGGGAAATCTGTTAACAAATTTATGAAATCCGATTTACAGAAATTTGAACCGTATTTTCAGAAACTCCGAACAGGATCTGACAGTATTGAGAATACCCGGGGCTCAACAGAAGGAGAGGCATTATGAGTACAACAATTGAAAAACCTGTAAAAAAGCCTCTACTCAGTAAAAAAGAGAGAGAGGCGATAAAAGATCCTCTCTGGGATAATAATCCGATTACACTTCAGATTCTCGGAATTTGTTCAGCACTGGCTGTAACCACACAGGTTAAAACTGCGCTTGTTATGAGTATTGCAGTAATTTCCGTTTTAACCTTTTCGAATATGATAGTCTCGTTGATCAGAAATTTTATTCCTTCAAAAATTCGAATCATTATCATGCTGACAATTGTTGCCACTCTTGTGATTCTTGTGGATCAGCTTCTAAAGGCATTCATGTTTGATATGAGCAAACAGCTATCCGTATTTGTCGGACTTATCATTACGAACTGCATTCTACTGGGAAGGGCTGAAGGATTCGCATCGCAGAATAGTGTCTGGCCGTCCATTCTCGACGGACTGGGAAACGGTATGGGCTATGGAATTATTCTGATCCTTGTCTCCATCGGTCGCGAATTTCTCGGAAACGGCAGTCTATTCGGGATCCATATGATTCCTGACGCGTTTTACGAAATGGGTTATAAAAACATGGGACTTATGATTCTACCTCCGGGTGCCTTTATCATCCTTGGACTCATTATCTGGGTTCAACGAACAATATCCGGAACAGTAGAAGAGGCTTAATATGATTGATCTAATCAGTATTGCAACAAAATCAATTTTTATAGAGAACATCCTGCTAGCATACTTTCTCGGTATGTGTTCTTTTCTTGCTATTTCAAAAAGCATGGAGAGTTCAATCGGTCTTGGATTTGCCGTCGTTTTTGTTAACGGAATTACAGCTCCTGTAAACTGGTTAATAAATCATTACTTACTGGCAGATGGGGCTCTTGCCTGGGCAGGATTTCCAGGCGCTGACCTGAGTTTTTTAAGTTTTATTACTTATATTGCTGTAATTGCTGCCATGGTGCAGATAGTTGAAATGATAATTGAGAAATTCTCACCGGCGCTCTATTCATCCCTGGGAATTTTCCTTCCATTGATTGCCGTTAACTGTGCCATTCTGGGTACATCGCTGTTTATGGATACGAAAGGCTACAATCTGGCAGAAACATCAGTATTCGGAGTCAGTTCGGGAATAGGATGGATGCTTGCCATTGTTTCAATGGCGGCGATAAGAAGAAAGCTTCGATATTCCAATATACCATCCGGATTACGCGGACTTGGAATTACCATGATTATGACAGGTCTTATGGCTGTCGGTTTCATGGTATTCGTTGGTATCAATATTTAAGGATCGGCGGTCAGGAATGGATACACTTTCTACTATAATACTAAGCACGGTTGTCTTTACGGGCATCATTATGTTACTTGTCATTTTGATTTCAACCCTGGAACGAAAACTTGTCCCCCATGGTCCTGTAAAGATCATAATAAATGGCGATACGGAGAAGAGCCTGGAAGTTCCTGCAGGAGGAACACTTCTCACAAAGCTGACTGAAAACGGCATACTGCTACCCTCTGCCTGCGGAGGCGGGGGAACCTGCGCCATGTGCCGTCTGCAAATCGAAGATGGTGCTGGAGATATTTTACCCACAGAAACAGGTCATTTTTCAAGAAAAGAGATAGCTGACAAATGGAGACTCGCCTGCCAGGTCAAAGTCAAAGAGGACATGAATATTCAAGTCCCTGATGAGATTTTCAGTATTCAGAAGTTTGAATGTACTGTTACTTCCAACGACAATGTCGCATCGTTCATTAAAGAATTGAACCTTAAAATTGAAGGTGATAATGACCTCGATTTCGAAGCAGGCGGATATATTCAGATATATATACCACCCTACTCTTTGAGTTATAAAGAGTTTGATATTGCAGATGAGTTTAAACCGGAGTGGGATAAATACAAACTCTGGAGATACAACGCCTCCAATGATGAAGAGATCTACCGGGCATATTCAATGGCCAATCACCCGGCAGAAGGTAATATTGTAAAACTGAATGTTCGTATTGCGACCCCTCCACCCGGTCGAGATGACATTCCGGCGGGAATTTCATCATCATATATATTTAACCTGAAAGCAGGAGATAAAGTCACCGTTTCCGGTCCTTACGGAGAGTTCTTTATCCGCGAAACTGAACGTGAGATGATATATATCGGTGGAGGCGCCGGTATGGCTCCTCTTCGAAGTCATGTATTTCACCTTCTGATGACGGAAAATTCCAATCGTACAATATCTTACTGGTATGGTGCCAGATCAAAAAGAGAGATCTTTTACGAAGAAGAGTTTCGAGAGCTGGAAAAGAAGCATCCGAACTTCAAGTTTCATATCGCCCTTTCAGAACCGCTGCCGGAAGATAACTGGGATGGTCCCGTTGGATTTATCCATAACGTATTGTATGAAAATTACATAAAGGACCATAAGGATCCAACAGAAATTGAGTTTTATATGTGCGGACCACCTATGATGATTTCAGCAGTAAATAAGATGTTGTATGATCAGGGCGTTGAAAGAGATATGATCTCCTTTGATGACTTCGGAAGCTAAACAAAAAAGGAAACCGGGTGATTCGTAAAAGAACACCCGGTTTTAATATTTTCACACCATATAAGACTTCATAACTCTCGGCAAAACAATGATCCGTAAACTAATACTACATTCCGGTGTATCTTTTCTTTCTCTATCTCTACTTGTAACAATCAATTCGTGTAAAATATCCAACTCTGCGAACTCGGATATGGCCTGGAAAGGTACAACGATGGGAACCTCCTACTCCATCCGTATACGACCATCTGCCACTCCACCTGATGTAAATCAGGAAAAAGCTCAAGGACTTGTGCAGAAAGAATTGAATAGAATTGATTCCGTTTTTTCTACATGGAAAAAAGATTCACAAATCAATAAAATCAACACTGCAAAGAGAGGCGAAGTCGTCGAAGTTCCGGCTGAATTAATTCGATTGATTGAAAAATCAAGAGAGCTCAATCGTTTCACAGGCGGTGCGTTTGATCCAACAATGGGGCCCCTGATTGACCTCTGGGGATTTGGAACTTCAATGAGGACAACTCCACCATCTGACCTGGAAATCAAACTCACGAAAGAATCCACGGGACTTGGCAAATTAGAGTATATAAATGACCACAATGTGAAAGTCATTGATCCTGCTGTTCGACTTAACATGAGCGCAATTGCAAAGGGTTATGCTGTGGACAGAGTTTTTGAACTGCTCCGCGAACAGGGTTTCCAGGATGTACTTGTTGAAGTCGGTGGAGAAATTCGTGCCAGCACCTCTGCAAAATACCCGCAGGGATGGAAAATTGGGATTGAACGGCCTGAATACGATATGGAAAGAGAACTATATGGAGCACTCAAAATAAAAGATGGTGCTGTCGCCACCTCCGGTGATTATCGCAACTTCTTTAAATACAACGGAAAAAGATACTCTCATATAATAGATCCTGAGACCGGATATCCTGTTAAAGGCAATGTTGTATCGGCAACGGTTACAGGAAAAGATTGCATGACAGCAGATGCTCTGGCTACATCACTTCTTGTCATGGATGCAGACCGCGGGATTAACATGATTGAAAAACTGGATGGGTATGAAACACTCCTGCTTATCATGGTTGATGATCAACTGTATGAAAAAATGACCCCCGGTATGGCAGCCTATTTAACCAGATGAATCTTCACTCTTTTTTAAGAATGCTTTTAACGGGCGCATAAAAGGACTCTCTTTTCTAACACATTGGTCCGTATCATTACTGCAAACTTCGCACCCGCCATCACCGGACGGATCTCCCTTACAGGAGCCTTTAATTCGAGTCTTCCCGATCAGGACACCCACTCCCATCAAAAGGAAGGCAATGGACACCACAGCAAATGACAATAGTATATTCGTTAACATATATGCCTCCTGTACAAGATACCAGGATTTCCACCTATGGGTCCAGTGATTTATTATGATAGAATAAGCAATAGCAGGAGAGGTAAAGAAATTCAGAAGACTCCAGGTATTCACTGAATCCTGCTAAAAATTATATCCGAATGAAAGGCGCCCCTGCCATTGCGAAAAGGGTAATGAGGTTTTAAGATCATAGGGACTGGCCCATTCGATCTTCATAATCGCCCCGGGGAAAAGAAACCAGAGAAAATTGTCCCAGTGCATTCCCGTACCTATGGACATATGCATATCTCTGGTTCGACCATCATCACCGACCGCATCAAACATATGCGGATCATCAAAAGCAGCCCCGGCATCAACAAAAAAAAGACCACGGACGGTGCCTGCATTCCAACGAAAAGGAAAGGCAAATTGAAGATATTCAATGAATGTAAATCTGTATTCGAGACTTGCCATCGCAGCATACCGCCCCTCGAATTCCTGATACTCATATCCACGAATAGTATTGTAACCACCAATTCGAAAGGGGTAATCATAAGCATCTTTACCGCCGTTTCCTCCGGCAAAGAAATGCAGGGCAAATACGGAAAAATTATCAAACAGATGATAAAAACTGTAATCCAGAATGGCTGTATATAACTCTCTCTCGGTTCCATTCATACGAAACGGAATACTGTAGGAAACCAGCAATCGATTCCCATCAAGTGGTCCAAATCTACTGTATACAGCATTATCGTATTCAAAATGTACACTGCCACTCTGATAATTATCAAATACATCATTGGCCGGTCTCTGACCCACCGAGTCTCTATAGAAAACCTGCTCATTGCGTCCATGAACAAAGGTTGTCCCCACGCTGCTGAAGCTGCCAAGAGGATAACTGGCTCCGGCATATACACCTTCGGTTTTTTGTTCCAGCAATCGATAGTACGGATTATATAGAATTTGATTCAAACTCAGAGCCATAAAATCGAAAAAAGCGAAGTTCCCTGTTTGGTGAAATGCACCGGCAAAGTAATCGGTTCTCTCTTTTAAATAATCATATCTTATATCAAAATTAACAATGCGCGGATCATTGAGATAACTCGAATATAGAAAGAGCTGATGATCACCTTTGAAATCCGAAAGCCGTGCAAAACCAATGGCACCAATACCGGTTGTCCCTTCACTATTGGATGCTGCTGTAAGCATAACAAACGGCAAACCGTCAACAAAAAGGGATTCATCGTAATCACTGATCTCACCGGTTTTACTCTGCGGTTCACCAGGAACAGGATACGTATACTCACCTGGATTGTAGACACCCGTTCCCGCCATTGGAAGTTTCGGACTTTTCAGTTCGTCTTCACCTCCTGCAGGAGGGAGAATCATTATCTTGTTCATTCCATTGTTAATCTCACTGATAGCAGTTAACTCCTTACCATTTGCAAGAACAACATTATGATCCATTATACCATGCGCACTCTGAGTTAGTGGAATCAACTCTGCGGAGCCGACCGGTTTATTTCGCGAAAAGGCCACTGTAATTCTGTACAGATTCGGTATCCCATCATGATCGGATTTCACAATAATGCTCTGATTGATTCCGGGAACAGGATTGGTAACACGCGCCGGAACATCTGTAAGAAGGAATGGCTCAGTATTATTATCCAGTAGATCTATTCGATAAATTGATGAACGCGGCTTTTCATTTCCGGATTCAACAGAGTAAAATATATATCGATCATTGCCTGCAAAGACTGCACCTGCCTCATACTTATAATCATTCGTAACTCTATGAAAAGACGAATCGTTCAGATTGTACATATAAATATCTGACTTTCCACGTATAACTCCCGTGAAAAGTAATCTCTCACCATCTCCGGAGAAAACAGGATAATGCATTGAATCGAAAGGGGGAGTAATAATGGATACGATATCGCCATCAATAGAGTCTATAATTAGAAGGGACTGCTTTCCTTCCGTTCTTGCTGAAAGTAAAATCCTCCTGCCATCGGGACTGAAGCTCAATCGCGTCGTTAATGGATGATACTCTTCAAAATCTTCGTTTTTCATAGCACGAATCAATACGTTTATTCTTTGAACTTTTTTTTCGGTTACCCCGGGGCCGGGAATAGAACGTATTACGATTGCCGGATAAACACCGTCACTTCCCATGTAGGCAATTCTCTTTCCATCCGGGGAAATGGACGGTTTGGAATTGAAAAACATCCGATCTTCCGGCCGCGATACCGATCGCAGTCTTTTGTCTATTGAATCCGGAAGATTTTTAATCTGCTTCGAATATACTGATCTCAGCCATGACGACAGGCGTCTGTCAAATTCAAGAGGATCAATACCAAACGAGGACTTGAAAGCCTTGTTATAATCATCAATATTTTTTAAATCTTTTAGAAAAAAGCCAATCCGTTCCACGCCATAGTGAAAAGCAATATAATGCATCAACGCCTGTCCGCCTTTGTAATACATATACGGACTGGAAACCATCCCTGCATGAAGCTGCAACAAACCTGGCATAGTTCCGGATAAAACTGCATCACGAACATAGACCTCTGCCGTATAATCCCAGCCAATGGAGAGATACTCGGCCATGCCTTCCATCATCCAGTAAGGGTAACGCCCGGGATTTTTACCGTGTAAAATATCAAACTGGTAGGCATGGACAATCTCATGGATCAAAACATGACGCAAATCATGGTAACTACCATTAAATGGGACAACAACGCGACTTCTCTGAAAGTCCGTAAATCCGCCCGTACTTTCACCGATTAAACCGGGAAACATATTTGTTGAGGCAAAATCCTGACTGGACGCATAGATAAATACGGATACTCTTTGTTCCAGACGATGTTGCAAAACCTTTCCCAGGTATTTTGAAGCGGAGTCTGTATATACGGATGCCTGAAGGGCGACACTCTCATAACCTTCCGGATAGTGAATCAGGAAATCTCCGCTCTCGAGCTGCTTCCAGTTACGAACTCCGGATGGTATCTTCCAGTGAGCATGGATAGAACTCCCGCTAATATAGAGAATAGAGATGATTAAAAGGATAAAATGCCTGAACAGGGCATTTCGCTTGACCAGAGATGAGGGAAAATGAAATTTCAGAATGGTGTATACTCGCTGGAAAAAAACTGGTATAAAAGCCCTTCTTATTTTGTTACTTATTGTACTGGTCTTCACCGGATTTCCGCTTTTAATTGAATATTTCCTTTCAAAGACAATCGATTTACATGGAATTAGATCAAGCCTGATAAGCCAGGTCACCAGAAGAAACAAAGAACTTCGACTTTCCATACAGGGAACGTCCTTTGACCTTATTCATGGAGTTATATTCACAGGAGTCAACCTTGAAAAAATTCAGCAAGGCACTAACAGGATCAGTATTCTCCGAACAGAGAGTCTTTCCATTTCAGTATCCTATATCTCGCTGATCCAGGGTGAATTTCCATTCGAAAAAATTACAATCTACGGAGGGAACCTCAATGTCCAGGCAAATTCAATGGCTGAATGGTCTGACATTCTTGTTGATATTTCCAAAGAGAGTGCTCCCCCTGAGACGAATACATCCGGGCTGAATCAAAAAAAACCAGATCCGATTTCCTATCCTGGGATACCCACTCCAGTCAATCTTGCAAAAAATCTGGAACTACATTTGGAGAATGTAAATATTCTACTCCCGGATCATAAAAACACCTCCATAGCGGGTCACTCTGATTCTCTTCATTTGAATCTTCAAGTAACTCCTGAGAAAGGCGGGTATACAATTGAATTTCAATTGATTACAGGCGCCGGTACCAAACGTGAAGGTCAGGTCCAGGGGCACGGAGAGTGGACCGCCTCCAGCAACCGTGAGCTTCATTTTACCTTTGCAAAAATTCCTGCAGGATTCCTTTATAGAATATTATACAACAAGGAATTACGACAAAATATTCTTCCCGAACCGGATATTTCAATCTCAGCAGGACGCATGCAGGGAAGCGGAAGTGCCACAATTGATGCTTCGGGAAAAGGTCTCGGGATCAATCTGAAAGGGAATTATTCAGATCTATCATTTCAGATACCAAATCGTAATCCGCTCCTTATACTCAATAAAGGAAAGGGCTCTTTCTCATTTAACACTGGAATATATGCTGATAGAGTGGAACCTGCTTTTATACAATTCAACATTGAGCAGAAAGACTTTCACATCAACTCCCTTTACAGAAACATTCCGGATCTTGATCCTGCGAAAAATGGACTGGATATTAAAGGCGATATCCATATTCAAAACGGACCATCAAAAAATAAAAGCGGTGTATTTTCGTATCTGGATAACGTTACGGGAGATGTTGAATACAATATTTATATCCCTCATCCTTTGATACATACTCAAATCAATCCCCGGATCGATATTAATCTCAGAAATATTGTTTTTGATATTTCCAATTATACTATTCGCTCGAAAAAAACAGCTAAAGATGACGATATAGCAGATGCCATTGATATTTCATCCGGGACTATCAATATAAAAAGCAATGGTCTGCTCCATATAAAGACGACCGGACGCTTTTTCCAGGCACCAGTAGAAACGAGAGGGACAGGAAGAGTCGAATTTAAGACTCCTGTCAACAGAATCACGGGTGAAAAATCTTTGGATATTATCCATAACACATCGCTTGAGTCCAAACTCATTGGCGTTTCTTATTCCGATCTCGCATCTCTGGCTGTCACAATGACTGAACAGATAATCGATGCCGGATATTCACCGGATGCACGCAGCACAGAAGATGGCGGTCCAGTATGGTATAATAAATTTACAGATACGGATATCTATACGAAAGTCATTCGTAATATGACTCTTGACTGGAGATTCTTTTTCCAGCAGATGAAACAGGCAGGCTCCCTCCCCGACTCTGTAGTTGTTCACTTGCGAAAGAGTGGTCCTCTGGCAAGAGTGGAAACAATTTCATCCGACCCCGATCTCTCCGTTAAATACACCCTGGGTTTTGAAGGTTTTCTTCCGCGGCACGAATTTCGCTTTCGTATAAACTGGGATACACCATACCTTGCCCAGGAGAAATCCAGTGACTTGATTCCCGTTCCCTCCGAACTCAATGTTGAATACAGATACAATGGAGAAGGATATTTACCGGGAGACCTGATACACCGATCATACAGTAATCTTATATTTAATGGGAAAAAGATCGACCTGAGCAGAACGGAACCTGGGAAAATTGCGCTTTACGGAACCAGAATAAACGATTCAAATCTAAAACTGGACGAGCTGAGGTTTCAGAGACTTACCGACGGAGCCAGTACATTGATTCAGGGAGTTAAAATGAGCTCACCGGACTTCACGGCCTTTGGTAATGGAAAATATGATACGACCGAGGGTGGAAATGTCCAGATGTTTTATAAACTGGGCAAGGATTCGCCAGTCTCCGATAGCATTAAGTATAGAGTAAAAAAAGACGGGACATGGATTCCCATAACAGAATTTTAATGCAACAACATGAGGGAAACTATATGCATATGAAACAAATATGTTGCCCGACATTGCATCGCTTAAAAATACATATGAAATCCGTTCTCAGAGCCCTGTTTGTAATTCTATTAATTACCGGAAACTCAATGGTAACAGGTTCATGCAGCGAAGAGGAATCTACAGGGAAATCCTCAATCGATGCCACCTCTTCCGATGTTACACCCTATGCGGGATCCTATACAATCGAACCGTCCATTCAGGATTCAAAACTGATAATCCTTGCAAACGGTATGGCTGAATTTACAACTCCGGATAGAACCGGAGCCCGTGATCTAGTTGTTACTGTGGACAGCCGAATGCTCAGGATTTATAATAGAGATCAGGGTACGCAGCCAGTTGGTGTTTTCCTTCTATCCGATTACAATAGAGAGTCCGAATGGAAAGGATACTGGGACGGAGATATTGTATTTTTAAGATTGATACTACCAAAGTGAGGGGATTATATTTCCTTTTCGCATCACGACAGGGTACCATATTTCCCCGGAAATGCATTTTTTAGTCATATATCACGATCCAATTTTCACGTCAGTGTTGCAGGATTTATTTTTTCGTGCCCATATAGCTCCATGTCCGGGGATTGGAGTCCATACTTGCTGGAAATTGGAAATAGATTGAGGTCTATTCGTGTATCAAGAGGCTTGAATACATCTGTCGCATATGAAATTCGCCAGCAATTCAATGTAAAGATTGACCCGAACTATCTTGCACGAATTGAGAGAGGACAGGCAAGGGTCCCAATAACCACACTCAAAGCACTCGCGAATTATTATAATGTATCTCTTAGCTCTATAGTAACAACGGATGATGATTCAAAGAACTCGGGCAAAGAGAAATCCATTTATAGCGATGTTCATATATCGGAGGGTATTGCGGCACTTGTCCAGATAATCGGACTGGATAAGGCCAGAGCATTTCTACGAAACTCTCTCAAGCAGGCACTGAATCTTATTGACGATAGCCAGGAATACCACACAAAGAGAAAAAGCTGAGCCTTTGGAGCACTCAATCTCGTATATAGTACTCCACTTACTACCCCCGAATTGCACAGGACCATCACTTCAGGCACTGAAAAGTTACCCTGTAAACTATGTCAAATCACAACAAATTTGTTGACCAATTCTGCAAAAGAAGAGCATTTTGTGGGATATATGATTCCCTGGCACCAGTTCAAAGGTCCATATTTTACAGTTCCAAATGCATTGACGATATCACGTATGATATTGCTCATTCCATTCTATCTGCTCGGAAAAAAATACCCGGAACAGCCCGGAAATATGATGCTTCTTAGTATAATACTGGGGATCGTAATTGTGGGAGTCCTCACTGATTTTCTGGATGGTTTTATTGCAAGAAAACTGAATCAAACAAGCCCCTTCGGACAGCTACTGGACCCCATCAGTGATAAAATGGTCTCTTTCACAGCACTGATCCTTCTCTACCTGCATTATAATTTTCCACTCTGGATGCTTGTCATATATATGAGTCGTGAGTTACTGGGAGTTCTTGGAACATCCCTGTTATTTATGAACTATGGAATACAGGGCAAACCAAATCTCTGGGGTAAATTCGGTGTCGGAGTAACAGCTCTGGCTGTATTCTGGTATATCATGCAGCCTGCGTTCCAGTACATGGAATATCCGGTAGATCATCCCCTGCGTCACCCCGAGTATTCTCTTTATCTTCTGACAGCAATACTTTCCGGAGGAGTCCTGGCCTATGCCAACAGCTATCTCCACTATTTCTTTCAGGATTAGAGTGATCTCAAAACAGTATTGTATCCATCCAGAGATTTGGCACTCTCTCATTCTTACAAGTATCGTAACTGTGCACATACTTCAGAATCCGGTCATACACGGAGCAGCGGATGATTCCTGAAGTATTTCATAATTTACATACGGGGGACTACTTGACAGATGATGGGTATAGAGATTTATAGGACATAAGTTTCACATAAAATAATGTCACACCCCGGTGTTAGTATTAATGTAAAGAAAGAAACCAGGTGGTAATTCCATGGCAAAAAGTAAAAAGTCAGATACAAAAAAAACACTCCAACCGGCAGGAACAAACGCCGCCGAAAAACAATTGGCTGTAAATGGTGCCATACAGCAAATTGAGAAGCAATTCGGTAAAGGGTCAATAATGAAACTGGGAGATGAATCGGTTCATCAGCAAATCGGTTTTATTCCAACCGGTGCTCTGACGGTGGACTTTGCCCTTGGGCTGGGTGGATTTCCGCGCGGAAGAATTGTTGAGATATACGGTCCGGAGTCCTCGGGAAAAACGACTCTCTGTCTCTCTACAATTGCCAGTGCACAAAAAGCCGGTGGAATTGCTGCCTTTGTCGATGCAGAGCATGCCCTGGATCCGTCTCATGCCAGAAGGCTCGGCGTAAATATTGATGATCTTCTTGTTGCACAACCGGACAACGGCGAAGAGGCACTTGAAATTACCGAATCGCTTGTAAGGTCCAATGCTGTTGATATCGTTGTTGTTGACTCCGTTGCCGCTCTTGTGCCGCGTGCAGAGCTCGAAGGAAATATGGGCGATGCTCAAATGGGGCTGCATGCACGACTCATGAGTCAGGCACTGCGAAAACTCACCGGTACAATCTCGAAATCTAAAACAACCGTGGTCTTTGTAAACCAGATACGTCATAAAATTGGTGTTATGTTCGGATCACCGGAGACTACCACAGGCGGTAATGCGCTCAAATTTTATGCATCGGTAAGACTCGATATCCGACGTATCGAGACATTGAAGAAAGGCGATGATCCTTACGGGAACCGTGTCCGTGTAAAGGTTGTAAAAAATAAGGTTGCCCCTCCCTTTCGACAGGCCGAGTTCGATATACTTTTTGATAACGGTATAAGCAAAGAGGGATGCCTCCTTGACCTGGGTGTCAGCATGGATGTTGTCGAACGAAGCGGAACCTGGTATTCCTATAACGGGAATCGTATCGGTCAGGGGCGTGACAATGTTGCCAATTTCCTTAGAGAAAATCCATTGATTGCCAATGAGATTGAACAGGAACTTCGAAAGATTAACGATGAACTTCGCAAAAAGAATCTTCCCGACCAGGAGAACGCAGCGGAAGACGATGACGATGAAATGGATCCGGGTCAGGAAGAAGAACTGGAAGCAAAACCGGCAAAAGCCAGCAAGAAAAAGAATGGTGCAGAAAAAATAAATGTGGATCCCGACACCGGCGAAATTCTCGACGAGGTGTAGCATTACCATTCATTGCAGTGATACCATTCATAACAGATTTCAGTCCGGTCAGTAGATGATTGATATATATCAATGTATGAATGGTATCATCTATAACACATAACGATACGAAACTCCTTAAATTCTTGCCGTGGGAATATCCCTGTTTACGGGATCAGGGATCTCATTTTTCCAGCATACAAACAACTGTATGACAGATAAAAACGTCGCCGGAAAAGGGATCCATTCAATGGTTTATCTATCGATTACTATCCATCCATTTTCGTTTTTCCCGGCCACAGTAAAACAATGGGTAATGCGAAAGCCATACTTCCTGCAAGTGATAAAAGTATAAACCACCACCAGGACAATCGGCTTACCTTCCATCGAGCCAGCAAATAAGAAAAAAAGCCCATTAAGACCATAGATTCGATAATAAAGGCAGAAGAGACGGGATTGCGCATTGCACTGTCGAGCGCTTCGGGTTGTAGAAAAAATCCATACAGAAAAGCACCATTCACGAAGGTAAATCCGAACACGGCCAGAACCCAGAGAAATACTTTCTCTTTAAAAGTGTATTGAATTTGCGCATCCATAATAAGACTCCCCTATTACTCATCTTTAAAGCTTATAATCCGTCCGTTATGAAACCTGACTTTCAGCTCATGTTTCTTAGCCGGGTTAACACCACCGGGAAATAGAATAAGAAAGCGGTACAGGTGTTCTCCTGATAGATAGATGTCGGAGGTCCCATCATAAATAGGATAATACATTCCGACAGAGTGAGTTACTGGTCCGCTTCCATGCATATAAAATCCGGAAGCATATATACGAGGACCTTCGGTAACGCCGGATATATTATAGATATAATAATTATCCACACGCAGTGGTTTTACACCGTCCAGCTCAAATTTCAAATCAACAAATGATGTGGGTAACCTGGTTTCGGGTGACAATTCGAAAAGTATGTATACACCATCTGACAGTGAATAATCGGAAATCTCACGCCAGATTTCTTCGGGATTTTCCGGATTTCTATCTGCGGCAGCGGTTTTCAAATGTTGCTTAATTGAGTATAACATTTCCTGTTTTACGTATGATGAATTGAAATGAAATCCATTACCGAAGTAAAAATTCAACTCAGAAAGTGGATCTTTGCGCTGATACTTGAGATCGGATGCGCAGGAGAACAAGACTGGTAAGACAGTTAATAAAAAGGCGATTTTCACATTTAATCTGGTTATACCGAATAACAGAGCCGTTTTCATATATATATGACGAACTTGAATCAAATAGCTTTGTTTGAAAAAGAGGCTTTTATCCTGTAAATCCGGCTGGCGGTGCCGGTAACTATTCATTCATAATTTGTTCTGTAACTCTATTGCGAAGAGTAATCCTGGTATATATACAGAAGTGAAATGCCAGTGTCTATTTGATTGAGTTTTGCAATTCCATTTAATGACTGAAATATTACAATCGTTCTGAATGAGTTTGATTTTTTAGTAGCAACAGAACGTAGATTCAAAAAGTTTTGTAACTGGCCGTTGCAGGTGCACCTGCAGAAAATCAGGCAGTCCGAAAATCCGGAGTGGAACCGAAATCGAATTTATCGTAAGGTTAATGTGTGCAACCGGTTGTGATTCTATATAAATAATTCCAGTAGTAATCCAAAAATAAAATGTTTTATACGTAATCACCGGATTTTTTCCATTCAGTGCAGGAACTCCGGTTATTATTTATCTACAGGAGAAAGAAATGAGTAAAATTGATATAGCCATTCTGGGTGCTGCAGGTCTGACAGGAAAAGAGTTGCTTCACATTTTCAAGACCCATCCTCATTTCAGTCCTGTACATATTACCTCGGATCGCCATGCCGGACTATCTATTGATGAGGTATTTCCGGACCTCTCAATCGGTAATTCAAGCATTGTATTTAAGAAACACTCGGATCCGATCCCTTCAGGAATACCTGTTCTTCTGGCTGTACCAAATGAGACTTCACTTTCCTTAACACCCGATCTATTAAAAAAGGGACATCGCGTTATTGACCTGAGTGGAGTATTTCGTCTGCATAATCGTGCAGCATTTGAGAGATACTATAAACTCGAGCATACATCTTTTGATCTGATGAACGATCAAGTCTTCGGTATGCCGGAATTATTCAGGGATAAAATACCGGGAGCAAATCTGATTGCTAATCCTGGCTGTTATGCTACCGGAGCCATCCTTCCCCTCTATATGCTTAAAGACCAGAGAAAGAAGATTGCTTCTATTGTAATTGACGGTAAGTCGGGAGTATCCGGTGCAGGAGGACGCGTCGAAGATGCCGGATTTTCTTTTCAGTCAGTCTACGAAAATTTTCGCGCATACAAAATACTCCAGCACCAGCATACTCCTGAAATGCAGGAGTATGCTGCCTGGGGTCAGGAACCCTTTTCGTTTCCGATAATTTTTACGCCGCACTTGCTCCCCGTATACAGAGGCATACTGACAACCACAGTCATTCACTGGAAAGAGAAAGCTCCTGAGGCTGAGGATATTGTAAGCATTCTTCGTGACAATACGAAGGGAGAACCATTTATCCGCATATACGATAAACCGGAACAGGTCGAGCTTCGCATGGTTCAGCATACGAATTTTATCGATATATCAGCGAGAACCGAAGGTCAGGTTACAGTAATGGTTAGCGCCATTGATAATCTGATGAAAGGAGCTGCCGGTCAGGCTGTGCAGAATCTAAACCTTATGATGGGACTCCCCGAAACAACAGGATTGATATTCTCTTGAGTCCCGTTTCTGACCGTGAATATTGTAAAGATGAATGTAGAGTAAAGAGTGAAAATAAACCTCTTAATACTCTACACAATCTTCATGATGAATCCTCTCTTAAACCATGAACAACACGGAGAACGGACAATATCTTTTTGTTGACATCTGCAATACAGATCTTTTGCTGGTATTAGTTCCGCAGGTCGGATTAAAAACGGGATGTGGCGCAGTGGTAGCGCACTCGTCTGGGGGGCGAGTGGTCGCTGGTTCAAATCCAGTCATCCCGAATAGTATAAAGTAAAGTAGCTGATTGAACCGGATTACGGCAGAGCCAGATCCGGTTTTTTTATAGGTGCAATTTGAACGCTCTTTTCGACAGAGAGGTTCTCCAGAAATCTATCGCCCTTTCTGGTCTTATAACGAATCTTAGAGTTCATCATCTTTTTCAAGGCTGGGATAACTGCATGAGCGGCCCTGTAACCTTCATCAATGGCCTCTCTTGTTCTGTGATAATCCATAAATCCGTATCCGGGAAGATCTGGTTTGATCAAAATATCCGGCGGACATAGCCTGTAGTTGATAGCACGAATCCTCTGGATCATTGCCCCTGCAGACCGGTTTACAATTCCTCCGAATGTACCAAGTTCGATATTTTCAACAGTGGGTTGCAGATCAATAGCAACGACTATTTCCGCTCCAAGTCTTCGAGCAAGACTTACAGGCACAGGATTCATCATGCCACCATCAGCATACAGATCTTCACCTATGGAATACGGCATTAAAAATCCCGGTATTGAAATGGAAGATCGAATCGCAGGCATAAGCAGCCCGGACTTAAAATAGGCCTCCTGCATAGTTTTAAGTTCTGTGGCCACAACTCCCAGAGGGATATGCATCTGTTCAAAGGTATTTACCGGCAGAAGTTTCTCAATGAATTTGATAAGTTTCTTCCCTTTGACAACTCCTCCCCTGCGAAATCTAATATCCAGAAGACCCAATGTCTTTCTTTGTGATACGTGACCGGAGGCGAATTCATTGATTCGATCCATAGCTTGTGCGGCATAGAAGGCGCCCATAACAGCACCAATGGAAGTTCCGGTGACAATATCAAACTTTATATTTGCCTGCTCAAATGCTTTGATGGCTCCAAGATGGGCCCATCCCCTGGGGCCGCCTGCCCCGAGGGCCAGTCCGACAACCGGACTACCAAATGATAACTTCCCAAAATTTATATCCATTTTTATGTTATCCGAAATATATCAAATTTTATTCGCGTGAATATATAAAAAAAAACGGACAATCCTATTACTCCTCGGTGCCCGTTTTTTTCCTTTGAATTAATTCGATGAATAAACTAGATTTTACCTCGTTTTATACCATCCTCCAGTCTGACCCTGTCTCTGGCAAAAAGTGCCCTGGATTCCGCATGAAAATCTTCGGTTAAATTTTTTCTTGCTCCGAGAGCTTCTCCATCCAGTAATTTTAATGATCGTTCCAGAAGCATACCCATGACAAACCTGGATGTGACATGGACAATTTCTTCTGCCAGGGAGTCTTTTAAATCTCCACTCTCAATATCATGATATGCCTGAACCATACTCTCAAAATCTTTTCGCATTTCCTGAAGTTCTTCTGAAGGTGAAAACGAAGACATCTCTTCATCGAGATAGACTCTAAGGTGTCCATTTTCAGACATCCCTGAAACTATTCCGCCTATTGCAGCTACAATCTGCAGTTGAGTTGTTCCCTCATAAATATTCGTAATTCGCGCATCCCTGTATATTCGCTCTGAATCGTAATCTTTCGTATACCCGGATCCTCCAAGAACCTGAATACCATCGTATGAGAGTTGATTGGACATTTCAGAAATATAATACTTGGAAAGAGGTGTAAACAGGCTGGCAAGCTTTTCCCAGTGTCTTATCTGATCGTCACGTTTTACAGCCTTCTCATCCTGCCCGTCTTCCTGTAAATGTTGAATTCGCCACATATAAAGATCGACCGTTCTCGCCGCTTCAAATAAAAGCGATCTCATTGCAACCTCTTCTCTGTCCATTCGGTCGAGCATCTTTTTCACAGCCGGAATCTGTTCAATGCTCTTTCCAAACTGAACCCTTTCTGATGCATACTTTTTCGCTTCTTTTATAGCGGCAGTTGCTATACCCATTGCCTGTGCGGCAATTGTGAGTCTGGCCGTGTTCATCATGGCCATTGAGTATTTTACAAGACCGTATCCTTCGTGTCCGATTATCTCCGCCGGAGAATTATCATAAACAACCTCACATGTTGGCGAACATTTGAGTCCCAGCTTCTTTTCTATACTTAAAATTTGAACATCTTCGCTCTTAACAAGAAAGAAAGATAGCCCACGAGCACCGCTTGATGATGAGCCTGTACGGGCAAGAGTCAGAATAACAGCCGGCCTATCATGAAAACCGACAGCGTGGGTTATAAATCTCTTGGTTCCATTTAAAACCCATTTTCCATCACCGGTTTGTTCTGCCTTAGTTTGAATACTGGATAGATCTGAACCATAATCGGGCTCAGTAAGAGCCATGGCTCCACAGATCTCACCGGAAGTCATTCGTGGGACCCATGTTTCCACCATTTCCTGGGTTCCAAATTTTTCGATGGTCTCCGACAGGTTAAATGTTCCAACCGTTATCGCAAGAGATGCATCTGCTCTTGCAAGAACATCCATGTACATAGCCTGCAGCACCATTGGAATTCCCAGCCCGCCATGCCCTTTTTTCGAACTGAAAGAAAGAACTCCCGATTCCAGAATTGTCTGAAAAGCCTGAACCATCTGTTGAGGAAATGTAACTTTGCCATCACTAAAATGAAGCCCCTCACGATCTATTGCCTGACTGATTTGAGCTACTGTATTCCCGGCAATATCTCCCAGAGATTCCATGATGCTCTGGTAATACTCAACAGCTTCCTGGACATTCGTGGGGGCAAAAGCCAGTCGTTCATCCTGTGTTTCTTGAAAAAGTTTCGCATCACGAAATCCGCTTTCATAGGCATTTACAATCTCTTCCCAGTTAATAAGAGTGTTGAACTGAAGTTGAAGATCGGAGTTGTCCGAGAAATAATTTTCCTGTATCATATTATGGCTCCATTTATCTGTAGGAAAGGTCGAAAAAGACAAACCAGGCCTGTCCTTTTTACACTATATGACGTCATATTTTTAGAGATTTCGCAATGACCTGGAACATAATTTTTGATTCCAGGTTACTTTCAATTACCGGAGAATTATTCGAAAGCAGTCCGGTCTATTTGATTGGAAAATACTACAAACGGGCCATCACTTACGAGTTTTCGGAAGCAATAATTTTTTCAGATACTTACCGGTGTGACTCTCTTTGACACTGCATATATGTTCCGGTGACCCCGTGGCAATCACAGTCCCGCCCTGATCGCCGCCTTCAGGTCCAAGATCAATTATATGATCGGCGGTTTTTATAACATCAAGATTGTGCTCAATTACAACAACCGTGTTTCCCATGTCGACAAGGGAGTGCAGGACGATCAATAGTCTGGATATATCCTCGAAATGAAGACCTGTAGTCGGCTCATCGAGAATATAGAAAGTTCGGCCGGTGCTCCGTTTTGAAAGTTCCGTCGAAAGCTTGACTCTTTGCGCTTCACCACCCGACAGGGTCGTTGCCGGTTGACCGAGGCGAATGTAATCGAGACCCACATCCCTCAGTGTTTCCATCTTTCTTTTAATTGCCGGGATGTTCTCAAAAAATGCAAGAGCATCTTCCACAGTCATCTCAAGTACATCATGAATTGTCTTTCC
>JBNKQE010000025.1:0-24492 GCA_050295715.1 Leptospirales bacterium | reverse complement strand
GACTTACAGCAATAATATCCTGTGGATTGAAGTAATCTACAAGCGCTGGCGATTGTGTAGATATGATAATTTGCGTCCTTTTAGACGCCGACTGTATCAATTCCGCCAGAATTTCTATGGCATAGGGATGCAATCCAAGCTCCGGTTCATCAATTACTATGGTTGAGGGCGGTCCTGGTTGTAACAATGCAACAGCAAGGCATATAAAACGAAGAGTTCCGTCAGAGAAATGGTAGGGTTGCATCGGATAACTGGATCCGATCTGTTTCCAGTCAAGCTTGACTGTTTCTCTCCTTGCTCGACGCGATACATTTTGTAAAAAATCGTCAAAAAAAGGAGTTACAAGCCGTATAACGTTAACTATTTCCCTGTAATGTGATTCGTATGATTCCTTTAGATGTAGTAAAAAAGGTGCAATATTTGCGGCATCTTCTCGCAATTGAGAATAATCTTCAATTATTTCAGAACGACGCATTGGAGCCGTTCCAGATGTGTCGTGAAAATGGTATACCATCCAGGATGAAATTGCATTAAAAACATAATAGCCGACGCCATGTTTAGCAATTCTTCCCTCTTCTTGTTTTACATTGTGCAGCATGCTTTCCTGGATATTTCGACCTATAATATTCCATCCACCTAAATCAAATTTTTGCGCCTCGTTTTTAATTACAAACTTTTCATCTACAGTAGGAACAAGCTCAAATTTATATTCATTTCTTCCAAATTGAAATTGTGCAGTAATTGAATTTGTAACTTTTGGACCATTAAATAAAAAATCGTCGGCTCCACCATGATCAAGGATATAACCTCTCAGATTATTATCCATCATAGCCCGCAATATTCTAAAAACTTCAACGAAATTACTCTTTCCCGAGCCGTTTCCACCGATAAGAACGTTTAATTCCCTTAGTTCAAAATCCTCCAGATCACGAATAGATTTAAAACCCTTAATTGACAATTTATCCAATGCATTGGACATTTAGCAAACCTCTTTGCAAAGTATATATATATTGCATCCTTAACTGAAACATTAGTCAAATCCTTTTATTCAGAGAAGAGTCAAATGCGCTATCGGCCATTACGAATGGCACTATTTATCACTTCTTTAACAATAATTTTTTCAAATTATGTATTCATTCAACTCGGCCGGATTCACAACACTCCTTGCAGTTTTCGCCAGACGACCCCACATTCGATCCCATGGGCAATTATCCTCCTGTCCGGGGCGAAGAAGAATAACAAGACGGTTCATGGCTCTTGTCATTCCCACATAGGCTATTCGTATCTCCTCATCATCAATGGTTTCCAGTCGCTTCTGGCTCTCCCATCCGGAAGTCATATCAAGAAAGACAATTGGGAACTCCAGCCCCTTGGATCTATGAACAGTCATTGCATTTTTTTCAGGAACACCATTTTTTCTCCAGAAACGGAGTCTGGTATTGCTGCGAGTCAATATACGAATATCCTTATCTTTAAGATAGTGAAGCAGATATGACTCCTCTCCGGGAGAAATATAGAGAAATATGACAGTAAACCGTCCCCCGGCCCCTCTGGAAGCGATTACTCGCTTTCGTAACTGACGCGAAGATGATTTAATTATACTGCCGGCAGAATCGATAATCTCCCTGTAACTTCTATAGTTTGTAGAGAGACGATAAATTTTTGTTCCCCGAAAATGTTTTCGAAAATCAAGAAAAGGCTGAACCGTCGCTCCGCGAAAAGAGTATATAGCCTGATAATCATCACCGACCACAAGCAACTCATCGGCATTCATCAGCTGTAAAAATTCAAGTTGATCCGGATCAGTATCCTGAAACTCATCAACAATTATCAATCTGTAACGAAACAGAAACCCTTTCACCCATTCGACATTTTTCCGCAAACCATCAAGCATGATGGAGATAAGATCATCATACTCCAGAAGATTATTCTCAACTTTATACTCTTCAATTCTCGTCAGAAGTTTTCCATGAAGTTCTGGATATTTTTCCTGAAACCATTTTTGTTCCTTCATAATGAGCGAAAAAGGTATTCCGCCTATTATCTCACTGTTCTCCCTCAAAAATTCGGTTACAACACTGATTTTTTCCTCTTCCGGCAGAATGTTTACATCTCCCGCAATAAAGTCAGGATGGTATTCACGCAATCTCCGAAAACAAAATGAGTGAAAAGTGGAAATTTCCACACAATCTCTGTGAGCCGGACTGAATCTCTCTTTGATTTCGCCGGCAGCCTTTCTGCTGAAGGATAGAAGAAGAACACGCTTCCTGTAATCCTCATTCCGCTCCAGTCGGTATTCCACATATCCTATAACAGTCCGCGTTTTGCCACTTCCGGCAGCTGCCACAACCTGCTTCACAGATTCATTTCCAAGAATGATTGATTTTTGATCAGGCGAGTATGATGACAGAGGGAATGAAATATCCTGCTCTGGAATTGATTTATCAGTTTTAATCTTACCGGATGTTTCTGGATGCATAACTTTCAATGTATTTTTTTTTTAACTTTCCCTCATTTTTTGTGAATCATATCTTTTTTCTCTACTTTGTATTAATAAGCATCAATAAGAACCTTCGCATAAACAAAATCACAGTTGCAAAGGTTTCCTGTTGCATATTTCGGTTCTGCTGTAGAGGACCGATGAACAGTAAAATTCGGGAGAATCCAATGAAAAACCTGGCAATAGCCATTATCGATGGCAACCTGACGCGTGATCCGGAGATGAGGACCACAAAAAGTGATAAGACGGTAACAGAATTTACGGTTGCACTCAATCATGAGTGGGGATCAAAAGAGGGAAAAGAGATGGTATCTTTTATTCCTGTGGAAGTTTGGGACAAACAGGCGGAGAATTGTAATCGCTATCTTCGCAAAGGTTCAAGAGTTACGGTTACCGGATCCATACGCCAGGACCGCTGGTCCGATGATTCCGGGAATTCCAGAAGTAAAATCAAGATTGTGGCAAATCAAGTTCGCTTTGATCACACGGGAAAAGAGGAAAAGGAGGAAAAGGAGGAAAAAGAAAACTCAAACAGGGCGGCCTGATTTAAGTAAGTTCTTTGATCGAAATACTTCAGATAGAATCAGGCATTTCAGTATATCTCACAGGAGGATGCTTTCTACAGCAATCCTCCTGTTTTCTTAAAATGCTACATGTGCACTTCCTCATATTTTACCCGGATTACACGCACATCCACATTCCAGCATTCTACGGGGAGTTCCAGGTAGTCACCCAGCAAATCCTTCATAGAGATAGCACCGGATTCAGGATCATCCAGATCGAATTCAATTGTATGAGCAGAATCATTCACCTGAAGAGATTTTATAGCCGGTGAAAGTGTCTTTTCTACAGTTTTCACCTTTTTTATTCCACGTCTGTTTTTCTTACCTGATTTTTTTTCAAAATTTAGAACGTCGGGAGCATTCAGAAGTTTCTCTCTGGATATATTATACAACTCTTCATTAAAATATTCCAGGCGATATGTTGCACTCGTTGAATTCATAGGGGGCTTCTTATCGACCTTCCACATTCCAACAAGTTCAATTCCAGGAGGAAGAGAATCCTTTAACATGGAGGAATACACCTCAATGTCGATATCTTCATAGAGCTCAATGACAGCACGTTCTGACAGGGAATGGAAATACAGTGGAAGAGGCCGAAAGAAATGGAGTTTCTCGTGCTTATTAAAACCGCTGCTCATGGTTACGGGAAGTCCGATCCTTCTGAAGGCTTTTCGCATAGCATCGGCTGCATCCAGGTGGCCTAAATAGATGGCTGAACCACTGCGCGTACATTCGATATTCAGATAACAATTAGTATTGTGTTTTGCTTCATCCAGTTCTACCGGAAAAACTTCCGGGCGCTGCACCGGATTTTTCTCTTTCACCAATCCGGAAAAATCATCCTCGGGGCTTATACATTCGAATTTTTCGTAGTCTTTTCGCAGGTAATTGAATTGTAGCTGATCCACACAGTATTCCCAGGGAAGCCTCTCCTTTTCGGAGCTAAAATCTTTTGGCCGCATCCATCTGGAGAGATCATACACAGTTCCGCTTCCCAGCAAGTCACGCCAGATATCCGTTCGAAATTTGTCGTCCCACGAATCAAAACGGGCACCCCGTCTGTATGCCTCATGAAGCAGATCTCCTCCTTTCTCGTCAGCTCGCGAAATCAGCCCTTCTACATAGGACATCCACGGGTCGGGATATTTAATCTGTACACGTTTGGATTGCAGACTTCGTTTAATTTTGTGAAGACCTTCGTAAAAGTATTCGGGATCTTTCAATGCCTCCCATTGAAATGTTGTATGGGGCTTGGGAACAAATAGCGAAACGCTTACATTGATTTTCTTACGGCCGCCGTTTTGTTCCGCTATGCGGCCGAGTGCATTGAGCGATTCAATTAGATCATCAACCTCATTTCCCGTATCATCGGGAAGTCCCAGCATGAAATAGACTTTTACAGTATCCCAGCCGCGAGAAAAGACCTCACGAATCAGAGTGTGGAGTCTCTCTTCCGTGGCAGCTTTGCGAATTCTGGCCCGTAAGTATTCACTGGGAGCCTCAATTGCAAAAGTTATAGAACTTTTACGAATGCCCGCTGTCGCCTCAAGCACAGGTATTGTTCTCTCGTCAACACGGAGACTGGGCAGTGACAGTGAGATCCCCTCGGGACCGTACTTATGGGCAAGACCGTTTACAACCTCTTCCAGATGCGGATAATCGGCAAGAGAGAGAGAATGAAGCGATACTGAATCCAGTCCTGTCTTTTCAAGCATTGCTCCGGCTGCGCGAATGACTTCGGCTGGATCGCTATTTCGAACCGGTCTCTTCCAGAAACCCGCATGACAGAATCGGCAGCCCCGGCCGCATCCGCGAGCCGTTTCGATCACAACACGATCCTGTGTGATAGATATACCGGGAACAATGTTATACTTGAGTTCCCCGTAAACAGAATCGCGAAAAATCCTTCTGCCTGCAGGAGCCTTTTCGCCATTTCGCATGGCAGGAATATCCTTTGCGAGAAGTACGCCCTCAATCGATCCCAGATTATCAATTATTTCGTCGCGGGACAATCCGGATACTTTCCCGTCAGTTATAACTCTCATTATATCCTGAACACCCTCTTCACCATCGCCCAAAAAGAAGAGATCTATAAAGGCAGAGAGCGGAAGGGGATTGGTAATTGCCGGTCCTCCGGCGGCAATGATCGGATGTTCTTCTTTTCGATTATTATTTTCCAGCGGAATTCCGGAGAGATCAAGATATCGCAGTATGTTTGTAAATAGTAGTTCGTGAGAGACATTCATTCCGATCAGATCAAACTGATGGGCAGGAATCTTTTGATCGAGAGAATAAAGTGTCAATCCCTCTTCTGTCAGTTCGTCTGCAAAATCATCAGAGACCAGGAAGGAGCGATCAGCCATACACTCAGGCATCCGGTTGACCCGGTCATACAGGATCTTCCAGCCCTGATTACTCATACCAATTTCATAAAGGTCGGGAAACACAAACAGTGCAGTGGATTTCACTGAAGCAGGATTCTTATCGGCCGTTCCGTATTCGCCTCCACTATAGCGTCCCGGACTCTGAACCCTTTGCAGCAAAGGAGCGAGTTTTTCAAGAGTGTATGTTTCAATATTTTCAGGATCAATCACAGTACCAGTTTTCTGAATACTGCATTCTTACCAACTAAAAAGCATAATTTATTGTAACTACTCACCACGTATTATGTGATTGAGAAATTGGAGTCCCTTCCAATATCGGAGCAAGCGG
Organism: Leptospirales bacterium; assembly: GCA_050295715.1. Lineage (GTDB taxonomy): Bacteria > Spirochaetota > Leptospiria > Leptospirales > Leptonemataceae > JBNKQE01. The sequence continues at coordinate 18,717 of JBNKQE010000025.1, read as the reverse complement.
ACATCCCTGTCCGGTTGCCCGAAGTAGATCCATCCATGGACCTTGTAATGTGCGGACTCCAATTCCCATCCGTAAGAGAACTTCAAGTTATAGAGACTGTTGGATGAAAAAATTCACCCATGAATAGCTGAATTGTTTCTTTTTATTATACAGATTTCCAAAATATTGATTCATTAACTGAGTAGTTACAATTTATTCATTATTAGAAACGGAATGACAGAAGATGAAAGAAAAATACGGCCTGTAATTTATCAGCTTTGATACGATACAATCATACAAGCTTTTCAAGAGTATCTGTTAAGATAAAATAGGTCTCCACAGGAATTTCCTCGGGACGAAGATCCGTATTCAGCTCTATCATTTTTGCAGACAATTCCAGTTTTTCACGCCAGGGATCGTCTGAAGTTTTCCAGGAGTTTGAAATCTTCTTTCTTCTACTGCGAAAACTCATACGTAAAATCCTCTCAAGAATATCCGGGCTGCATTGGGGACCGCTGTCAAAGGGTGTAAAAACAAGTACTGCTGATTTCACTGCCGGCTCCGGATAAAAACATCCGGACGGAACTGTCTGTGTCATCTTCCAGCCACCCAGATTCAATAGAAAAACCGTAATGGAACTATCCGCATCGCTTGCGGCTGCACGTCTGGCAAACTCCAGCTGTGTTATGAAAACACCGAGCCTGACTCCAGGCATACGAGAGGCTCCTAGAATCAGTTCACTTGTAATATAATAGGGAAGATTACCGCAGACAATGGCAGTACCCGGGAACTCCACCATCTTTTCGCGGGCATCACCTCTTACAAGTGTGAATCTCTTTTCGGATGCAAGCTCACGTTCCAGCAGATCACACAAAAATGGATCCAGCTCAATTGATCTTACAGTGCGATCTCGTTGCAATATCTCATGAGTGAGTGCTCCAAGCCCCGGCCCGATCTCCAGAATATCACCCGGTATTTTCGTTATCTGGTCAACAACCATGCGAATCTGGTTGGGATCGATCAGAAAGTTCTGCCCCCATCTCTTTCGAACAGCAAAGGGGAGATCACGGTAGACTTCTCTAATTCTGACCGGGCTTAAATAGGGATATTCCATTCTCAAAAGACCATACAGGTTTACCATGAAAGCCCTCCCCCTTCTGTGAAATTTCAGGGAAGACCGTATCCATCATGCGAAGCAATAATCCCCCCGGGGGACCGCTTATCATTATTACTATGACTGTAGATAGATGAACAACACGAACCAGTTTCCGATTCCGATGTTCTCGAACACGGTGAAGGGTGGCAAGTAGAATCGGAAGTCCAATGAGCCATACAAGTGTAATATTTATATATCCAAGCCCTGACCTTGCAAGGGAGATCGGCTGCACTGCGTCCACACAGTAAACAAAGAAATTCATTGCTTTTCCGGAATACTCCAGAAGCGTTTCGGTCAAGAATCCTTCCTGGAATAACATGCCAAAAACAAGTGATATATATAGTAAAGGCAGAATAATCCCTGCCAGGGGAACAAAAAAAGTATTAAGAAGAATTCCTGAGAATGAGTAGAGTCCAAAAAACACAGCGGCCAGCGATGATGGGACGCATGATGCACTGATAGAGAGAGATAGTTGAGAAGCTAAATATTTATACGGTTTCTTATGCCATGCAAATACATCCTTCTCCAGAATCTTATAAAAAAGCAAAATCCCGCTTACAGCCCCAACAGACATCGCCCCGGAAAGAGATATTGCCCCCGGAGGATCTACGAGAAACAGTATAATCGCACCATTCAGAATTATATCATTTGCTGTCAGTCGGCGGTGTACAAGACCTTTAAGACTGGCAAATATCAAAAAGAAAAAGGCACGAACAAGTGATACGGGAAAGTCCAGAAACCACAAATAAGAAAAAGAGACTACAGCGGGGATCATAAGGCTGACGGGATGTTTTTTTCCGAAAAATAAGCTCAGGGGTAAATACAGAGTCGCAAAAAATATCCCTAGATGTAAACCGCTTGCGGCAAATAGATGCATGATTCCCAGGCTCTGTCCGGACTCTTTGAGATCGCGATCCAGATACGAAGACTTCCCGAGTATCATACCGAGAGCGGCAGAAGAAGCTCTTGAACTCATTCCGGATCGATCCTCAACAATACGTTGCATTCTACGCCGTATAAAATCCCTGAGACCTGGGTCTTCGCAATGAGAATCAATAACGTTGTATTTTTTTGAAAGCCATAGATATGAGGAGACTTTTTGACGTTCCAGATATCGGTAAAAGGAACTCCCTTTTTCAACATGTGCTGGAGTTCCACGTCCAAAAATCTTCAGTGAAAGTCGGCAGCCTCCGTATAAATCCATACCCTTGAGATTCAACAGTACATAGAATGCGGTTCGTGAAGTATCGGAAAGAGCGGTAGATATTTTTCGGCTTTTCTTATATGTGTATATCTTTGAATGCCCTCTCTTACCAGGAGCACGCTTTGTTTTTTTTTATATATATCCTTGCGAAATGATTTTTGATTATATCTGGACTTTCCCCGGATTTTCGCTTTCGAATTATAGCGCTCCCTTTTTGAATACACTGACCTTTTACGAATAAATCTTGAATAACTGCGCCGCGGCTTTTTGTATATGGCATTATTGGTAGTAACACTTTTATAATTCCCGGATACAGGACCCGTGATTTCCTGCAAGCTATCATTGCCGGACGGGGTATTATAATTTCGACGCAATTTCTTTTTCGGTTTATGAATATGTTTAAAGGAATTGGATTTGTTCTTGCTCAATTTGTTACTGGAGCTGTTTTCTCTGTCGTAAGGCATGTCAGGCTCCGGACTGCTTTTCTTATGAGATGACCGCTTCTCGTAATAGGTTTCCAGTAACTCCCTTCGCTCAAGATTGATTTGAGTAATGTACATACCAGGACCGACAGGTTTAATTATTTTAGCTCCAGCTAAAAGACTTCTTCTGTAATCGGGAGGATTTTGAGTCTCATACAGTTTCCAGATTTTCGGGGGATGCAAAATGTTTTTTTTATGAATAAACATGCGTGCCGAAGCAATAGAGAATAGCAAAGGAATCAATAGATAGATTCCCAAAGTTCTGCGTTTCGGAAAAAGTAATTTCAACAGTAAGTATATAAATAATGTTAAGAGTGACAGGTAAAAGAATACAAGGAATGGATCCAGAAGATTCTGCAACAGGACCGACACAAATATAGAAGCTACTCCCAGACGTATAAACGTAGATGGATATTGCACACCATACAGCGTATTTTTTGATTCATATTTCCCGTTTTTTTTTCAGGGGCAAACCCTGAGGGCCGGGCTCACCCATCGAGGTATTTGCAGGAGAGCATCCGGCATTTTATTTAGAGAGGTAAAGCATGTATCATTATTTACAATGCTACATAATATTGTTGACTCATTGAAGCTCCGGAACAATTTAACAGAGAACTCTGGAAGAATACATGATTAATAAAAGATTCGGCCATATAAAAATGGCCGATTTCCCGGAAACTTCTCTTCTGCAGAGTATATCTTCATTGAAGAATTTCGATTTTAGAAGGTCAGGATAAATGGAAAAACTGGTTCAAATACTCACAAAAAAGACATCATTCAACGAACATGTAATACTGAATATTCTTCGCCTCCTTGATGAGGGAGCAACAATCCCATTTATCGCACGCTACAGAAAAGAGATGACGGAAGGAGCTTCAGACGATGAGCTTCGAAAATTTTCGGAGATCCACTCTCTGGCAGTCAAACTTCTGAATCGAAAGAGTGAGGTTCTACGAATTCTTGAACAGAGAGATGTTCTTACGAAAAAGCTGAAAGAGATGATAGAGAAAGCTGAGACTCTTGCAGCCATTGAAGATTTATACAGACCGTTTAAAGAGAAAAAAAATACAAGAGCCAGTCAGGCACTGACCCTTGGGCTGGGTCCGCTGGCCGATCTCATGGAAAAGGGAAAATTCTCAAAAGCGGAACTTGAAAAGAGAGCGAAAACATTTGTTAAAGGAGAAGTCTCTTCCATTGAGAATGCTATCCAGGGAGCAAGCGATATACTGGCAGAGCGATACAGCGACGACCCGGTTGAGCGTGAACGCGTGCGATCCGCAGCGAGAAAAATTGCCTCCATCGAAATTAAGACTGGAAAAGGGAGTTGTGAAAACAAGAGTCTGTATGAAAAATATGACGGTCAATCAGAGAAAATTGCCTCCATCCCATCCCATAGATATCTGGCAATCATGCGCGGAACCCGCGAAAAAGAACTGGCATTGAAATTCTCAATTGATCTGGAAAATATCGAACAGAGTATTCGAAGGAACAGAGTCCATTCCGGTGGAGCAGCAGCTGATATTACTTTTGAAGCATACAGAGATGGTCTTCGCCGACTGGTTGTGCCGTCTATTGAAAGAGAAATGCATGGTGAATTAAAAGAGAGATCGGATTTTCAGGCGATCAGCACATTTGGTAAAAACCTCAGCCAGCTTCTGATGACCCCGCCCGTCCTTGGCCGTGTAATTCTCGGAGTGGATCCAGCTTACAGAACCGGTTGCAAGTTGGCGGTTATCGACGAGAATGGGACATATCTGAACCATGGAGTCATCTACCCCACTCCGCCGCACAGTGATTACGAATCTTCCAAAAAGGTCGTCCTCAAATTAGCCAGACAATACAACATAGGTGGAGTTGCGATTGGCAACGGTACAGGATCCAGAGAGACCCAGGAATTTTTTGCCCGCCTGAACAGAGAAGAGGGCGCCGGACTCACCTATACCGTGGTCTCCGAAGCAGGAGCATCCGTCTATTCAGCTTCGCAGATTGCAAACGATGAATATCCCGAACTGGATGTTACCATACGTGGTGCTATATCCATTGCCCAGAGACTTCGCGATCCAATGGCTGCCCTTGTTAAAATTAGCCCCGAATCGCTTGGTATCGGACAGTACCAGCACGATGTGGATCAGAAACTTCTGAAACGAAAGCTTCATGAAACGATAGAAGACCTGGTGAATAAAGTCGGCGTTGATGTTAACAGCGCCTCAGTCTCACTTCTCTCCTATGTTGCCGGAGTTGGTCCAAAACTCGCAAAAGCCATCGTTACACATAGAGAAATAAATGGTCCTTACAGATCCAGGAGCGATATAAAGAAAGTCAAAGGTATGGGAACAAAAGCTTTCGAACAGTGCGCTGGTTTTCTTCGCATCAGAAACGGAAAAAGCATACTGGACAATACAGGAGTTCACCCCGAGAGCTACCAGGTTGCCGAAAAGCTTCTCGATACACAAGTATTTGCAAGGTTATGCAGGAAGGCAAACCTCAAAGAGATCCGAACCATTACGGATGTTACAACGGACCATATTGAAATTCTTGCCGGAATTCTTGAAACAGGCAAAGAAACGCTCAAAGATATTGTGAGAGAACTGCAAAAACCGGGATTTGATCCTCGCGAAGAATTGCCGGCCATCCCTTTTCGGGATGATATTACAGATATAAAAAGCCTTAAAAGTGGCACGGTTGTTTCCGGTGTAGTAAGAAATATTACTGATTTCGGAGCCTTCGTTGATATCGGTTTGAAAAATGACGGCCTTATTCACATTTCAGAGATGAGTCAGTCAAGGATCTCGCATCCGCTGGAAGTCCTTTCTGTAAATCAGTATCTCCCCTCCATACGAGTTCTCGATGTTGATCCGGATAAAGGTAAAGTCAGCTTGAGTATCAAAGATATTTAAGTATTATTCAAACGGACATCAAATTCCGGCGCCCTCCAAAATATAAACTGAAGGAATGTTTTACATAGAATATATTGTGTTACAGCACAACGAATTGCGCAGTATCGGGAAATACAATCAATACTATTCTGGCTGTATAGAGGCGGATTATTTTAAAATGCAACCTCTGTAACGTAAAGCTATAGTATGTACAGCAAGTCCGATCCTTTCTATTGAATGGTTCATGAGTAGACCATTTCGGAGTAACCGAACAGGGATATTTGTTTAACTCCAAGAATGGTAAGAATCGAACTTGCTCATTTATCATATACTTGCCGACTTGTTCCTGTGTTATAATTTATCAATATAATTCAAGCAGGGAACAATCAATCAGCATTGAATGACTCGATTCACTGCTGAATTGGCATTACATACATGATTACACTTTTATCCATGTCATAAATTTCGAAAGGTGTTGTCATTTTATAGCCATGCTTCTCAGCATATTTTACAAGTGCCGGATACCCGACCGATGGTCCCATCATGTATGACATTGAGTTCCTTAATGGAAACCGGACAATCATGGCCCGTGTTTTTTCCATTGTTCTTACGTTATATCTATCCTTTTGATTTTTCAGACTTTCAAGAGCAGAATCATCCAGAATAACACCGCAGTCACTTCTGAGTTTACTGGATTCAACGACAGATGGATTATCGTAATAAATTCCTATCCCCATAGAGGTTGCACTTATCCCGTCTTTTTCGACTTTCTTGTAAACACTGTCAAATACAGGTCCGGTTTGATTGTAGGGTCCTACAAAACTTTCATAAACATAAGTATAAGGTCCAAGATCTGCCTCTTCCACATCAAAGGAAGAAAACATTCCCATATATCCCCAGAATACACCAAAGCCAATCAAAATAACCGCTATCAATCCAATTACGATTTTCATTAATTTCATAATTACCTCACAAATAATCCATATGACGAAAAAAGGGTACAAATGATATTCATTTATCACCGCTTATTCATGAGTATTACTGAGTAAGGACAATGAATTCAGAGAACAGGTCAATTTTTCTGTTTACGGAACAGGAGGTCTTCGTGTCGCATAGTTGATTATCTTACGATCATACTCTTTATGAAAAAGCTGTGAGCTTATAAGAAAATCGGCTGTAGAACGGTTGCAGGCTGTTGGGACATTGTAAAGAACGGAAAGACGCAACAAGGCTTTCACATCCGGATCATGAGGCTGTGCCATGAGAGGATCCCAAAAAAAGATGAGAATGTCAACAGAACCAAGGCTTATTTCAGCACCTATCTGCTGGTCGCCACCAAGAGGACCACTCTGAAAACGTTTCACAGTAAGCCCGCACTCTTTACCAATCATCGCTCCCGTTGTACCGGTTCCTATCAGGTTGTGAACACTGAGTGTGTTTTTATTAAACGTCACCCAGCCGAGCAGATCTCGTTTCCTGTTATCATGAGCAACCAGTGCAATTGTCTTTTTCTCCGGAAGATAAAGAATAAACTCTTCTTCATTCTGTGTTCTAAAAAGATCAGGATATTCATTTTTCATAATTCAATAGTTATTGGACGATTATCACAGACTATTAAAATAAAAATGATAAGAAAAATAATGACGACCTGATACAATCCTGCCAGAGTCATGCTTTCAATTTTAGAAATGGTTTCGGATTTTTAGAAGTCCTTTTTGTCAAAGTAATGCAGACCAAGCCAGAGTGGAAAAGCTATCCAGATACCCAGTATGAACAAAGCTGCAACAGGACCGCTCGCCCCCCCGAAAATATTTGAAAACAATGCACCGCCGAATCCGATTAAGGAAGACAACTCAACCTGAAACAATAAGACAATACGAACAAGATCCAGAGGATTCAAGACTACTAAAATTAAAACCGGTATTTCCAGTGGATAATCACCAAAAAAATATCCCAGCCCCAATATAAGTAGATCATACAATATATAAAAATAAAACCATATAGCCAGCAGGGCACCCAGCATAGCCTCTCGCCCTGTAACCATTAATGCTATTAAAAATGCAAGAGAGGTAAAAACAAAATGCGTGGGAATAGATAAAAAAAGAAGAGTAATAAATCCGCTGTAGCTACTGTCCGGAGTTAAAAAAAGTAACGCAGCTAGACCTGTCCCGGCAAGACATCCGAAAGAGAGTCCCGTTCCAAGAGCCAGCCAACGAGCAAAGTAAATTTGTTTTCTCGAAATTTTGCGTGAGATTATAAGCTCCATAAAAGGCAAAGATCCCTGGAAAGAGATGCCTCCAAACAGCAAGGTAAAAAGCGGAATCATCAATAAAACAAGATTTAAGAGACTTGCGTATGCCTGTGCCGGACGACTCCCCCCAAAATGCATTAGCAGTGAAGAAAATAGAAAATATACGATTGCGTATAACAATAGCCATCGATTTCGCAAATAACCGCGTATTTCAAATAAGAATACATGAATCAAGGTTTTAGTTCTTGAAGTTGGCATGATTCTTTTATTTTCAATATTCACAATGACTCTCCTCTGGATGTAATGGAGACAGAATCCCAATAAATACGAACCGCCTCCTCCAGGCTCGAAACACCTGCATTCTCAATAAACCCGTCCGGAGTGTTCTGTGCAATAATTGATCCGTTTACAAGTATACACATTCGCTCAGCAAGTCTTTTGACTTCGGACATAATATGTGTTGTGAATATTACAGTGCCGCCATTATTTTTTCGATCTAAAATAAGCTCTTTAAGGGTATGAGAAGCTCCTGGGTCCAGTCCGGCTGTTGGCTCATCAAGTATAAATATATTACAGTCAGGCGAAAAACATTGAACAATGTTCACCTTCTGACGCATCCCCTGCGATAGATCTTTCATTTTCTTATTTAGATATCGGTTGACCCCAAATTCCATTTCCAGCTCTCTTCTGTATCTTGAACCGGCAGAAAGAGTCTCCAGAAAATCCAGTGTTTCAGACACCGACATATCCACCGGGAATTGTGGATTCTGGGGCATATATCCAACATGACTGATGAGATTTTCAGGATATCCTGCGGATTCGAATATTAATTTTTCTCCGGAATCAGGAATAACGAGTCCAAGCATACATTTCAAAAATGTTGTTTTTCCGGACCCGTTGGGTCCAAGGAGCGCAAATACCTCACTTTCATTAATATCTATAGAAACATTATCCAGAGCCAGTGAAGAGTTATAATGTTTGGACAGATCACGGATAGATATCATGCAGAGAATCCTCACTTATTTGTATATATTGAGGTGACATTAACGGGAAATTATCTTTCAAATTGGACGGAGTAATTACCGGAAAGATCCTCTCTGAAAGATCAATAAATTTAACAACCGGAGATAGTAGCAATATTGATAGCACCGGAAAACGAGAAACCCAGTAATCAAAGACCGAAACCGGCCTGTAATAAACATCTCCAATACCATCTCGATTTATATCGTATCCTTCATAAGCATCCCAGAAGTTTCGCTCAAACTTATTCTTTGAGTTACGGGTTCCTGTAGAAACATCAAAGAAATTCGAACGAATAATATTAAAGCGAAATATATTTTCTTCATTGCTTCCCGGAATTTCGATAGCCCGACCGTTCAATTCAAACACATTCCCTTTCAATTGATTTCGCATACAGTTATCAAGAAATATCCCTGTTGTATTTTCGGATATTATATTGTCTTCCAGAATGCTGTCAGATATATCTTTCATAAGCATACCGTAAGCTGAAGGACCGCTACTTTTCTCAAATCTATTTTCCGTAACATGTATCCTTTTCGAATACATTACAGCAACTCCAGTCTGATTATTACGAAATACATTATGACGAAACAAATTGTCATGTGAAAACATAAAATGCAACCCATAACGTAGTGATCCGGTAGCCGTATTATCCTCAATAATTAAATTTGAAGAAAACTCCAGATAGATCCCATCACGATGACCGAAAAGATTATTGCGTTTAATATTCAGCAAACTGGAATACCAGGAGTGGATTCCGTTCCCTCCCAGAACTTCACTTTTCGCATTGGAAATTGATAGATTTCCAGTTATATCGCACCTCGATACTTCTGATAGATATATTCCATAGGTATTGTTATTCAGTATATTATCACTGAACAAACAACGATTTATACCCTCTGCATAAATACCTGCATATTCTTTAATATCACTCTTTTTACTGTTAATTATTACAAGTCCCTGAATTTTCACATCTCCGGAAAGAACCTGTATTACATGCCCCTTTCTCTCGCCATCAATGACGGGAAAACCTTCGCCCTGCAAAGAGAGCGAGTGTTTGATTATCAGGGCTCCTTTATATATACCCGGACCAACAATAATCTCATCGCCCGGTCTTGAATTTTCAATTGCTTTTTGTGGAGACAGGTAATCACAATTACGAGAACAAACTTTAATACGTTTTGCGGCAAGAGATGATAGCGGAAAAATCTGAATAAAAATGAAAAATATTGCATATATATAAAATAGGAAACAATTCCTATTTATGCATTTACTAATATTCATCTCTCCATAGCTTCCCGTGACGCATTTTTTTGCCAGGTTTTCAGATTGGAATGTAAGAATTTTTCAATAGAAACAGTTTTTAGATTCTTATCATTTTCCAACTTTTTTATTTCTTTTAAACTTGAGAAAGCTCCCAGATGCCCACCCATGGGTGATTGTATATCTTTGCTCTGTACAATATGGGCATCGTCAAGTTCAATCCATTTATCCGGTTCATTCAGATCACTTACCCAGACGGACATACCTTCTTCTTTGTTTTCGGACAGATACGAGGCAAGGCATTCAAGCGAGTCAAAGTAAAATCGCTTGCCAGTACCGGTAATGACCTGCGCGTCAAAACGTAAGTCCACAATACCCATATGACAGTGTTCGCACCTGTGTTCACCGGCATGAACCGATTCCGGACCGGCAGGTTTGCAGGCAGCAATGAACAGTAACAATAAAACAATAGTCATTGAAGATGCTAGATATTTTCCCTTTTTACTGTTTTTTACTCTTCTGTATATCATATGATCCAATAATTCAGAAATGGTATTCCTGTTTTCTATTTTTCCGAAAAACATATTTTATCCTCACTATTTCGCCTTCCGGATGGAAAAAGCGGTCATTAAAGCGCCTGCAAGAATTGCTATAGATCCCACATATGGAAAGCTACATGCTGTTATATTCAGCAATTGCTGACAGAAAATCAGAGGGGGTTGATAGGACATTCCCGGAATGATAATGGGTGCCTCCGGATTCAAGTTGTGTCCGTAATCGTACTCCCACAAGTAGAAATCAGTAAGGCCTGCAATTCCCATAAAGATGATTGTTATAAGGACAGCAACAGATACCCATCTTCTGGGATAGGCATATGCGGCAAACCCAAGAGCCACAAGAAATCCGAGAAAATACGGCATATATTTCAACTCAGAAATTGCATCATTATCAATGGCTTTCATCCCAATATAATGATTAAGAATATTAATATTCTGCAAATCGTGCTTGCTTTCGCCCGTTACTTTATTAATATAGATATACATTCCAAGGCTTTCGGGATATTGAGGGGCATCCAGAGTAATTCTCCAGAGAGGTAGAAAGAATGCAAAAATATATAAAACGGCTGAACCGAGAAGAAGCAGACGATATTTTCCCTCTATTCGCTTGTTTAACATAATGAGACTCCTTGAGAATTCCGACAATTGCTCCGTTAATACAAATGTCATATCCGGTAATGCAATAATTCCACACCGGGGGTTCCCCCTCGACATCTGCAAATCTCATAAAATGACTTGTTAATATGATACAAAACCGCAAACTTCCTCGAATGACAGGATAATCGAGAATATTACCTTTAGCCAAAAAATGATGGCATGTATCCCATACAATATTCGCATATCGCATGGGATACAGAAATCATCATCTAAGGCTTCACTCTTACATATTGCTGCATCTCTTGATGCAACGCAGAACAAAAATCGGTGCAATAGAAGGGATATACTCCCACTTTTTTCGCATCCCATCTTATGGTTCTTGTTTCACCGGGCATAATCAGGATATTGGGAGCATCATTGCCATACATAGCAAATCCATGAGGAACATCGAAATCCTGTTCAAGATTCGTAACATGAAAGAATACGGTATCGCCCCGCCTGACTTCCACAATATTCGGCTTAAAATGTGAACGAATGGCTGTCATATAAACATGAACAACTTTTCCATTGCGTTCCACTCGTGCTTCTGCCTCCTTTTTAGTGGCGAAGGGGTTCTTGTTATCTTCCAATGGATATATTGTTAATGATTTTTCCTTTATTTTGGAAGCAGGGATCATTTGCGCATAGTGTGGTTCACCAAATGTCGGGAAATCGAGAAGAAGCTTCCCTTTATCACCGGTAATATCGTATAATTGAGCACTGTGATTCATTTCCATCCCGACGGGAAGATAGCGGTCTTTTGTAATTTTATTGAGCGCAATCAGATACTTTCCTGTTGGGTCCGCCGAATCTCCGCCAACAATACTCAGGTGACCGATACTGTACCATGTTGGCATATGATCGGTGACCTCCCATGTACCGAGTTTCCATTTAACGACTTCTGAACTTATAAAACAAGAGGTATACGCAAATCCCTTCCCATCAAATTCCGTATGCAGTGGTCCAAGACAGGGTTTCTCCACTTCACCGGCAAGCGTTGATTCATACTTAAGAACCGGAATATCCATAATAGTATTTTCTATATTCGCTTTATCCTCAATAGCCTTCATGAGCTTTGAAAACGAATGCACAGGTATTACGGTAGCAAGCTTGCCTCCACCCACTATATACTCCCCCGTTGGATCAACGTCCGTTCCATGCGGGCTTTTTGGCGTTGGCATAAGTGCCATCATACCCGGGCAGTCTTTTGGTTTAAGCAGTTTGACAGAAGATATCTTTTCAACCACAGCCATCCTGTTTTCAGGCCTGTATGTTCTAACGTGTGGACCAGGAATGGTAGCAGCCTTTCCTGCAGCGAGGCACGCTTCAGCCTTTTTCCAGTTTAACGCAAGGATGAAATCCTTATCGTTGCGCGATGCCTTTACTTCCAGCATCTCAAAAGCCTGTTCTGTATTATAACTGGAAAAGAAACACCAATCATGGGAAGGACCCTTTCCACAATGCGATAGATCATAATCAAAACCGGGAACAAGTATTTGCAGTGCCACACTCATATGTCCCGTTTTGGGATCCACCTTGACCATACTTACAGTTCCAAGGAATCCCCCTTTACTGAATTCCTGAATTGGGATATCGCGCTGCGGAATGGGGATCGAAAAACGAGTGGCGGCCATCAGATATTCTGTATTTTCAGTGGCAAATGGCGATGCGTGATTACCGGCACTATTTGGTATTTCGAGAATCTCCTCCGTCTCGAAAGAAGCAAGGCCTATTCGAGCAATTCGTGGAGTATTATTGCCATTTATAAATAACCATCGACCATCATCCACACCATCTGTCTTGGACAACTCCGGATGATGCGAATCATCCCACTTAAGATGACCATGGGATGTCATTAGCATATTCTTTGTCTCTTCGTCAAATCCATATCCGTTTGTCGGATCAACAGAAAAGACCGGAATTTGCTTTAACAATCTGCCTGACGGTATCCCGTAAACAGTCACCTGTCCACTGTAACCACCGGAAAAAAAACCATATATTTCATCGTAGTCGCCGGGAGCGATATAAACTCTCTCGGCAGCATCACTGGCAAGACTTCCCGCTCCGCTCTTCTTACCGCATCCAGATAAAACAGTTAGAAATAAAAGCGACATGACACCGTATACGGCCCATATAATACTTCTCTTCATTGCTTTCATACGAATCCTCCAAATTCAAATGACGCCATTGATGCGTATGATCCTATTTTGAATCATTAACACGAAAGTATTCAAATAGATCTCGCGCCTGATCTTCAGTAACATTCTGCTGAGTCATCTGTGTATAATGTGTTGCAAGAAGCTCATTGGCGACAGGATCTTTCTTTGTCATTTCCACCGGATTCAGTATCATGTTAAGAATCCATGCCGGTTCACGTCTTTTCGTAACTCCTGCAAGATCAGGCCCAACATATTTCTCCCCCATCTTGTGACAGGCAGAACATTTATTTTCAAATAATGTTTTACCGGTCTTCGCTCGGTCCATATCAATTTCACCTGGAGTAAATTCCGAGACAGGTCCAATCCCGGATGATGAAACCTCCCCGGACTTATCCTCTTCCTGGCCATCATAGCCTTGATTACACCCGATTATAATAATTGAAAATGTAATTACAAACATTTGTGCAACAGCTAGCTTAAAGAAATATTTCAAAATCATCCTCCCGGGTCTGATCGACACATTTGCATATGACTCGTAATTTTCATTAAAGACTAACATATCTTTATTTTTTTTCTACTATTTCATAAATCTGTTTTTTTTATAAATATTTTTCTTTCTGTAGCCCGAGCACCGATCACATTTTGTAAGTATACGCACATTTAATGATATTAATCACAAAAAAGAGAACAAACGACACAGTATTTAGTAATAGATTAATAATAATCGGATGTACTCGAAAAATTGAACGCCGACCTGATGCAAATTTATTAGGCTTTCGAAAAACAGGTTAACGTTCCTGTACCCGGTTAAGTATTAATACCGTTCTGAAAATGATAAATAATTCTGAAAAATCTTTGGAATTTTATGCAACCAGGCGATTGGGTGTGTTATTCAAGGGAATGAAGTTTACCTGCCTATCAATTTTATTTAAAGAAATAAACAGGCACCCTGCCATATTGGTAATCCAATCGGATTCTGACAGGTGTCAGATAATGGGAAAAGAAGCAAGAATGTAAATGATTGTTCGGGTCAATCAATAGAATTTCATCACCACCCCTGCAATTATAAAGCAGAAGCGGTGTTTGCAATAAGATATAGATATTTTATTGATCAGTAAGCAATCCCGGTAACCTTTCTGGCTTTGTCCAGGCGATGTGCCGCAAGCTCTCTGGCTTTCCCGGCTCCCATTTTCAGAATATCGCGCACATCATCGGGATGCGCCAGAAGCTCCTCTCTTTTTTCTCTATAGGGAGCGAAATATTCAAGCACAGTTTTTAAAAGATCCTGTTTGATATGACCGTAGCCTTCACCGGGTGTTCTGAATCTCTCTTTTAGCTTTTCACGCCCTGCCTCATCTAGAAAAAGAGAGTAGATATCGAACAATGCTGCACCGTCTGGATTTTTCGGCTCATCAACTCCGGCAGAATCCGTAACGATTGACATAATTTTCTTTTTCATCTCCTTTTCCGGAGCAAAGCAATAAATATAATTATTGTAACTCTTACTCATCTTTCGGCCATCCACACCAGGAACCAGAGCAACATCATCCATAATATCAGGCTCGGGCATGACAAATGTATCACCGTAATGATGGTTAAATTTTCTACATATGTCCCTTGTAAACTCCAGGTGCTGCTTTTGATCCTTACCAACAGGTACAACCTGTGATCCGAACAAGAGGATATCAGCAGACATCAATACCGGATAATAAAAAAGCCCGGCGGAGGGAGCAATTCCCTGCGCGACTTTGTCTTTGTAAGAGTGCCCCAGTTCGAGTTGAGGCACTGTGATGCTTGTTGATAATAACCAGCTTAACTCCTGAACTTCAGGAATATCACTCTGCACCCAAAACACTGATTTATCCGGATCAACACCCAGAGCCAATAGGTCTATAGCTGAGTTCATTACATTCTCAGCCAGTTCTTTGCCATTGCTTACAGTCGTCAGAGCATGATAGTCCGCAATGAACATGAGCAGGTCATTCGAATTCTGATACGCAATCATCCTCTGTATCATCGCAAAATAATTCCCGAGATGAAACAGTCCACTGGGTTGAATTCCTGATAGTATTCGCTTGCTCATGTAATTCCTCTCTTTCTCATGGAGATTTTCTCTCCGGTTACTTTTTTCTATTGGAGTCTATTCGCATAGCGCAACAGTCTCATTTTTTGTAGGCACCCAAACAGCCTTAATATCCATCGGTAAAATTGTTACTCATTCATAACCTTTCTAACCTTACACATTAAAGCAAAATCTTCAACACGCTACGCCTGATCCAGGCCAGGGATCGACCGGACGAAGAGGGGACCCGTTGCTCCCTGAGCCTGTCGAAGGGCAACGGGGAGTCGCTCGGCCAGGAGAGCCCGACCCTGAGTCGATTCCCGCAGGGATCGTCGCAGGGTGGCCCCTTATCAAGACACCTGATAATCACTCCATTTTTCGTATATAAATCACAAATAGCACTGACTGTAATGATTATCTTATCAGTCACATTTCATTCCCGGACCTGCTTCATAAATCAAAAAAATTACTCACTATCCGGTCCAGAGGAATTTCAATAGACGCCTGAATCCATTGGATAATACTGATGATTGAACATGGATACTGGATACCTTATTTTATTTGGAGTAGGCCTCGGAGTCATTGCCTTTCTTTTATGGATGCTCTTTCCCATTTCCGATCGATATAATAAAGAACCGAAAAAGGATGTAAGAGGAAAATGCCCGCTGTGCGGACATGAGCTGCTCAAAGGTGAGCGTATTCGCTCCAATCAGGTAGAGATTGGAGAGGTGGAAGTTCGCACTTACATAAAGGGGTGTCCCTACTGCATGGCTACCGGAAGTCGACTCAAACGCACCTGCCCGGTCTGCAAAAAGAATGTAGAATCCGATCAGAGTATTATGGCTGTATCCGATCCAAGAGCTGACAGAAAAAAACTTGGAATAAAGGGATGTAAAAACTGCTGGCCTCAGGGATTTGATAATTGATTCTTGAAATAATCATGACCGGACCCCGAACGAACAAACACTTCAACACACTATTCAATGCACCATATCCCGGGGGAATCATTCTTCTACTCCTGATTCTGGGGCTGCAGTCCTGTTCCGGCCATTATCTGAAAAATCGGAAACAGGATGCTCTCGACATCTTCACAGCCGAGTATTCCACAAAAAGTTACGGGGTATCTATCTTTGCAGGACCAATCAGGGCGGGATTTCAATATGAAGATCCGGAGGGGAAATCCGGAGGTCTGCGCGGCGGTTCTACGGCCCCATACTTTCGCACCGGGTTTGCTGTATTGATTGTTGGAGCAGACTATTTCTCGGAACTTCCTTTCATAGATATTCTTGCCCCTCAAGAATTTCAGAAAAGCAATGCTGCACCATTAATTCCCTTTGCCCCGGGAAATGATACGAACAACAGCCTGGTTGAAAATTCCGATCTGGAAAACGAAGGAGATGAAGAACCTTCCGCATCGGAATCTCCAGAAGAAGAAATCAGAGATGAAACTGGTTTCGATAGAAACCTTCGCGACAAACTATACCGCTCGCGCTCTCCATTCGGTAATAGAAAGCCTGCATCAGAGATGAAGAGTATGCTTAAAGACGGTAAAAATGACCTCTCTCTGGACCGCAAACCTTCTTATGCACCGCTCTATCGCTATACAGCACTGGAGATATCGATAGGAGCATACTTCGGCATTCGTCTGGGAATCAACTTTGGGGAACTTGTGGATTTTATACTTGGATGGACCACGTATGATTTCATGGATGATGACGGGCCGATAAATCCTACCTTAAAGAAGATTAAAAATCACCCACTCTGGAAAACTCTGGACAGCGAAACAAAAAAGAGAATTATAAAAGAAATTGAAAGTGGTAACAATCCTTTCGCCTTCCCATTATAACTCCGGGTACATCTCATTTATTGTCAAATACAACAGTTTGCTAAAATGCATTGTGTATCGACTTATGCTGTAATATTGCGAATACAGTCCGGGAAAACCGGTTTTCATCATTTCAATTAAAATAAGAAATTACCCGGGCATAACCGATGAATCCGGTGTTGCTTGAAACCTGTATTCGCAATTGACAGACAATGTACTCTGACGATTAAACCCAGTGCTTCATGGAATAGACAACAATCACAATCGCTGTACCCAGACCGAGATTGATTCTCGCAAGATCACGAATCATATGAATATTCTTTTTCCCGTTCTTCAGGTCTCCCGCAGCAATTGATTTACCGGCAGCCGGGAAATAAATAAAATGAACAACTGCAAAAATGAACGTCATAAGAAGACCCAGTCCGGTCATAACATGAATTCTCACCGGTAGATTTCCAAAACTGCCGTAAACTGTAAATATCATGGAAAATCCGGTAGCGATCAGTATCGCAACAATCAGCCACAATCTCTTAAAATAGCGACCCATCGCTCTATGCATGAGAGCCTGCCTGATCGGAGGTTCCAGCAACTCCTCTGCGACAGGTCTGACAATATATACCATAAAATACAATCCTCCAACCCAGAGGATAGCACCCAGAACATGAAGTGAAAGAAAAAAGGAGTGAAAATTCATTCAGGTAAGATCATACTGCCCCTGCTGAAAGTCAAGTGCAAGTTATTCACCTGTAGAACAGGTGATGCGATAGAATAACAGTTGCAATTCCATACAGGACAACAGTTAACAAATATCAAGCCTTATCAACATCCGGTCATCCAAAAATCCTCGCAGTTTATCCCCTGGTTTCACGGGACCGACACCCGAAGGAGTACCTGTGAAAAGTATATCGCCGGCCTCTACAGTAATATATCGAGATATATAACTTATCAGAACAGGCACGTTAAATATCATCTCGGAGGTATTTGCTCTTTGAACAGATTGATCATTTAACTCGAGATGAAAATTCATATTTTGAATATCTCTTATTTGATCCAGGTTTATCCACTCTGTACCGACGACAGCTGAATGATCAAAGGCTTTTGCAACTTCCCAGGGAAGCCCTCTCTCTCGCTGATATTTCTGTAAATCCCGTGCTGTAAAATCGATTCCAAGTCCGAGATCATTTACATATTCAAGAGCCGATGACGGTTCAATATTTTTCCCTGATTTTGAAAACCGAAATACTACT
>JBNKQE010000024.1:0-24703 GCA_050295715.1 Leptospirales bacterium | reverse complement strand
TCCGGAGTTACAGAAAAAAGCTTTCCCTTCAATGCTGTTCTCAATCAAAACCTCGGCAAGCAAAGCCTGTTCCTGATTGTAGTAGAGGTTGGATGAGTGCATGATTCGATCCGCTTGTTCACGGATGGCTTCAATAATATCAGCTTCTCCATTACCAAGAGAGTTTACTGCAATTCCTGTAACAAAATCTATGACCTGGTTGTTGTCCGTATCATAGAGAATCTCTCCCTGACCGAAGTAGAAGGCTACGTCCTGACGTTTGTAAGTATTAAGAATATAACGATCCGTTTTTTCTTTAATTGTATCAAGAGATAATGGTTTTTGAAAATCTTCAGACATGGTCAACCTCGTTCAATCTATTGCCAGAATAGAGCAGACTCATTCCCTGCAAAGCAGAAATATTCGAAACTACTCACCACGTAGTATGTACCGGGGCCATGCGAGCCTCTTTCATTATCGGATCAAGCGGACTTCCCTGTCCGGTTGATCCGAATCTGGTCCATCCATGGACCCTGGTAATGAAAGAGGCTCGCATGGCTTTATATAATAGTAATTCATGTTATAGAGACTGTTTGAAGAAACAATTCATCTATTTTATAGCTGAATTGTTTCTTTTTATTCAATGGATTTCCAACATATTGAGCCATTACCTGAGTAGTTACAAATATTCTATACATTCTGTCTAAATTGGAGCTACAGCCTGAAAAGCAATCCTGCTTTTAACTCAGATGAAAATCTTTGAATTTATAATAAATTTCACAAAATTTTAGTCTGTTACATTAAATAGACATTATTTGATGTAAGTGGGAGAAAGACGCTATGGAAAAAACTGTTACTATGGAAGAATTTACTAAAGATCTAGTGAAACGCATTGATGAAAATAAAANTATTGATTGTTGCAAAGTTGAGATAAAAAAGCTCGCGGAAATGGCGAAAAAGCACATGCCAGAGCAAAAGATCACTGTAGAATGGAAAGACAATTAAATGATTGTCTGATGGGTCCGGAATACTCCGGACCTTTTACTATCAAACGTTACCCCGACAAACCGGTCCTGGCAAAAAATATTCCGGTAATTGATGCCAGCTCATTTTGAAGTTCGGTTTTCTTAACGGCCAGCTCATCCATAGACATTGGATGGTCCGGAGATTTTAACGATGCATATAACTTAACTTTTGGTTCTGTTCCCGATGGTCTTATAGTCAGCTTTCCTTCGGGCTCAAGAATCATCTGAATAACGTCAGATTTTGGTAACCCATTGAAATCATCAGGCGAGGGCTTACCATTTCTTGTCTGGTTCTGAAAATCAAGAACATCGACCACCTTACGTTTTCCAATCTCCCAACCCTGTAAATTTTCAGATCTCAATTTATCCAGAGTATCCTTGATCTTTTTCTGCCCCGTACTCCCTTTCAGTGTAACGGATTTTAGAATCTCCAGATAAACTCCATAGTTCAAATAAACCTGATCCATGTAAGCCAGCAAATCTCCTTTATCACGGAGCATCATACTTAATAGCAAAGCTGAAGATATGGAGTCCTTATCCCTTACAAACTCTACAGGGAGATATCCAAATGACTCTTCTCCTCCGAACAGAAAACGATCTTTACCTGATTCAAAGGGTGCTACTCCATCTTCCATAAATTTCATCTGTTCCGCAATGAACTTGAATCCGGTCAGTACATCAAAAATCCGAATTCCATGTTTCAATGCGATCTCTTTTTGCAGGTCAGTCGTCACAATGGTTTTTATAATATTATAGCGAATAGTATCATTCTTCTCATTTGCTATTGATTCACACAGATAAGCACACATCATGCTACCAATCTGGTTTCCATTCAGCAAAACATATTTATCATCCTTTCCTCTAATACCAGCTCCAAGACGATCTGCATCAGGATCGGTCGCAAGAAACATATCTGCTCCGACCTTTTCCGCTGTCTCCTCGGCCATGCGAAGCGCTTCCGGTTCCTCAGGATTTGGGTATTTTACTGTTGGAAATTCGCCGTCGGGTGCCGCCTGAGCTTCAACCAGAATGGTAGAAAAACCGTATTTCTCAAGAAGTGGCGGAAGCCAGTCACGCCCGGTCCCATGCAGAGGGGAGTAAACAATCACAGGACTCTTCGCCTTTCCATTGTCGCTTTTTACAAAAGGTACGCTGGCAAATGCAGCTATATAGGCATTTCGAATTTCTTCGCCAATCTCTTTGACGAAGGAATTATATTGCGTATTTGACTCATCAAGAAAAGGTATACTGGCCCAGTCATGAATGGAATCAATGGAGTCTTCAACACCCGCCTGCGGGGGGCCGACAAGTTGAGATCCATCTTCCAGATACACTTTAAAACCGTTATACTCAGGAGGGTTATGACTGGCGGTAATTACGACACCTCCTGACGCCTTAAGATGTCGAATTGCAAAAGACAAAATGGGAGTTGGAGCCACATCTGAAAACAGATAAACCTTAAACCCGAGTGATGCAGCTACTCCTGCTGTTGTAACCGCAAATTCTCTGCTCATACGTCTTGAATCATGGGCAATTACGATGGAGGGTTCTGAAAATCTGGTCTTCAAGTAGTTGCACATACCCAGGGTAGCACGTCCAACCGTCCACTGGTTCATTTGACCTGGTCCATTACCTATTGTCCCGCGTAATCCACCGGTTCCAAAAGACAGTTCCGTTGCATAATTATCTATTTCATCTGTACGCTTACCACGATCGTAGTCATTATAAGTCCTGGCAGCTTCTTCCCTGATTTCCATTGGAAATGCGGGACCGGCCCAATCAAGTATTCGTTTACGTATAATTTGATCATTAACACCGTCCATTACTCCCACAACTCCATAATTTATAATATACACAGGTTTATTGATTTTTGAACACGAAAACTGATTTAACAACCCCGATCAAGATGAAATTCCAATATATGTAAAATTGTATGAATGAATTGCTCTTCTATACCCTGCAGAATAAAAACTTTTTCTTTTTACTATTAACATGAATTACATCAATTTCAAGATTTTTTATTGACCGGTAATCGACCCCATATGAGAATCAGGACGGTTTAAATTTCATGATCCAATCTGAAAAAAGAAATGAGACTCTGATTCTCCAGGTACAGGAGACAAGAATTGATATGGTTATTGCCCGAAAATTCAGAGAGTCACTGACTGAACATATTAAAGAACGACCGAAAAGAATCCTTCTCGACCTCCGAAATACAGAATATTTTGATAGTTCAGCTCTGGGTGCACTTGTAGCCTTCATGAAAGATGTTAAATCCTATGGTGGGGAACTTATTCTCTGCAATCTATCCCGTTCCTTAATGGCTCTGATGAAGCTTTCCAAACTTGATCTGCTCTTTGATATTTCTGACAATATCGAAGATTCTATTATTTAACAGAAATAAACATTCCCGGGGTTGATTTTAAGTCACCTCTCTGACGAAATTATATAAAAGCCCCCTGATCCTGCGGTTCACTCAGTTTGATAACTGATTAATCCTCTAAACAGTTTCCCGGGCTTCCAGTGATTATAATGTTAGGATCTCCTCAGTGAAATATCAGGACGAACAGCTTGAAGAGACACTTGCCCGAGCAATTCAGAGGGTTGTTGGATCGACGAAAGAAGAGTTTATAGAGGATACAATAGTTGGTTCTGATGTAAACCAGATTCGTCACCTGTTCTTCCATTTAAAATCAGACAAGGTACATGTTACTGTTTCATACATGTCCGAAAACTATCCGGCCCGGGTAGAAGAAGTTTCGAATACATCAATCATGCTGAAAACCGAATCATTGAGAGAGGGTCCGCTGAGACGCTGCAATATTCGGTTCGAAGCATTCAGTGTTCTTTACCAATTTGAGGTTCTAATCCAGTCATTCAGAGACAATCAGATTATCATTAAAATACCCTATTTCATTCAATCAGCCCGTCATAGAAAATACAAAAGAGTCTCTGCCGGCGCACTGCACCTGAGATTTATTACAACCTATCAGCCATTTTTTAATTCATCATCAGACAACCAGATTGCTCTGAATCGATTCAGACACATTATTACAGAGCTTGAGAAGGATGTTCCGGATATACATCTGATTTACCGAATCATAATTGGAGAAATTCAAAAAATATCTCCGCATTATAATGTTAAATTTTACAGGGAGGAGACCCCTATTGAAATCGCTGACAATATCGTGCGAAAAGAGAAAAAAACATTATTCATAGAAGATTTAAATAAAATTGAGACTCTTTATGAAATTCATCACATGTATAATTTAACAAGTTTTTACAATCATTTTAATGATATTCGCAAAGATTCCAATGAAGAAGATGCAATTAAAAACCTGGAGAATATCCGTAGAAAATACCTTTCTGATTTCATACACAAGATTGTAATCTCTCCATTTAAGATTTTTAATAATGTAGTTGGGAGTATATTCATTTACTCTACACTACTTGAAGCTCGATATATTTCCGCCGAACAGGCTCACATTGTTGATCTAATGATGGAGTTGCTCAGCTATGCTATGACGAAAAATGTGATGGCAGCCACATATTACAAAGATCCGATTACACCGGTAGTAAATATGAGTATTAGCGGTTTGCTATTCAATCTCACTGATGAGGAAGTTTTTGACTACTTAACATTTCACGATCGATTGAAATTGACGATGCAAATCAAACATGAGTTCATTCATTTCTATGCAGAAATAAGCCGCTATTTCCCATCCGGAAAAGGGTATGACATAGGTGTGAACTTTCTCTCCGGAGAGCCTGAAAATTATAAGATTCTGGAAAATTTTATTCATGACCAGAATATGGATCGAATATTAAAAACTGGAAAAGCCTGAGTTCAGGAAGAGGAAAAAAAGGGGGACCCTGCGAACAAGGTCCCCCGGAGTACCGCGAATGACACTTTTAACTTCGGTTCATTCCGGGACTTTGCATTAGAATTTTTTTCGTATTAAAAGGGCATTTCGAAAAAAGGGATAAGATATGCTGCATATTGATCCCCGTGTATATTTACGCTTCTTAATTAAATGCAATATTTACTTCAAGCATACCCATCTGTGAGTAAAGATTCAAACCAATTGTTACATTTTTTTTAAGTTCGGTCAGAGCTTTCTCTCTGGTATCCACTACCTGCGGTACGGTTACATCAAGATCCTCATGATTCTTTAAAAAAATATTTATCGCGTTACCGGTAATCATATTTCCAACTTCACCAAGTACATCCTTGTATTCATTCATGAGAGTCTCTTTATCCATACCTGGCATAAGTTTATCAACAATCTTTAATGCCGTTTCCAGGTTCATTGAGTATACAACCTGTCCGGTGACTTTTCCGGTAATACCAAGGATTATGGCAATTTCATTTGTGGGATTGGGATTTTCTTTGATAGCTGTTCTGCCACGAGTCAACTCTACTCCCAGCATATCTTTAAAAACAAGAGCTGCTGCTTCAAGAAAGGGATTCACATATTCCGCTTTGATCATCATAACCTAAAAACTCCTGAGTCAACTTCCGTGGAATTCAATCCTTGTTTATTGTGCCTTACCCGATGTAAACATGTGAAAACCATATTTTTCCGCTTCACGATCAGCTAAAAGATCCAACAAACCTGATGCCAGATACATTCCACCCTGTCTGGCTTCCACTTCCAGCTCTCGTGTTTCATGAACCTTACCAGGATTTTTTACAGCAACCACTTCAACGTAAACGGTTCTCTCCTGAGATTGTATAGGACCTACAACAGTATTGCTGATCCCCTTTCCAAGTTCCATCAAGAAATCTGCTGAAGTCAGATTCAGAACCTTGCTATTTGCTCCAGGTCCAATTTTAAGTGCCTTCAAATTCTGCAGTTGGATGTTTCTATGAAATTGCGGTGAAATCCCTGTTATATTTTGAACCGCAGCTATATCCGGCTTATTCAAAGATCCAAGTTTACTTTTTATGGATGCCAGCTCTTTCTGTCGTCGTTCATTACGTATTTCATTTTCAATCAACTCATGACTCGACTTGTAATCACTCTTCTCATCCCCGTCTTTTTTGGCAGCCTCTTTCTCTTCGTATCGAGTCCGAATTTCCTCTTCAGAAATTTTGATTGTCTTGCCAAGGTGAGATAGTAGCTCCGCATTATCAAAGTCAATGACTCTCAAATCAACCCGGATCTCTTTTGCATCCAGTGCACTTTCAGCAAGGGCTGAAGGAAAGGGAAAATCCATCATGGCATTCAGGGATTTTTCCATTTCCAGTGACTTACGCCGGATCTCAGGGGGGACACCCTGCATTTCCCTCATATAAACTTCGTTCATGGTCAACCGGTCATCGGGATCGGCATACCTGGTCTGTGCTTCATAGCTGTTGCGCACAGCCCGAAGAATTTGCTGCTCCACAGCATAATCGGAAACACCAAGACCCAGGTGAGAAGTAATAGAGGGGATAAGATAGTAGCCTTTGATTTCACGTTCAGCACACTGATCTATAAAAACATCGGGGATCTGTCCATATTCCCGATATCGATCCTTACAGTTCTCTCGTACCATATAGTATAAGCGGCTTGAGATGGCTTTACCTTTGAACTCTCCAAGCTGGTTTGTTCCTGAGATTATATCAGTAATCTCTGACAGTGGCTGGCTTGAAAAAGTAAGCCCCATCATTACAGTAAGTATTACAATAACAAGTCCTGCACCGACTTTCTTTAACATTTCAATCGTCTTGTTCACGGTGAAACATTCTGGAATATGGAAGAATTAGGCAAACATAAAAAGAAAAGTGAGGAGGAACTTATCAAGGAAAAATGACTTTAGAGATTGTCTCATTGAAAAGATAATGATATTGCACCATGAGCAAACCGTCCCGGGCTAATTCTCCAAAGTTCCAATACCGGGTACTTTGGATTAAAAACCGGACCACCCGGGTCGAGTTATGTCATTTACGGATAATTCAATGATTTTTTATTTTGCACTATTACTCATATCTCTTGGTATTCTCAGCTTATTATTCACAGCTCTTTCCATCTTAATGGGTAAAAATCAAGGTGTGGCAGAAGCAGCTGCCCCACCATCTGCAAAAACTCATACTGTTCAGAAGCCCTCTCCCCTGAAACCTGGAAGAAAGGCTCCTCTCGAAACCATTTTACAATCGTATCCTCCCGCTCAGTCAATAAATCAGAAGCGGGAACGGACATGGCTCGACGAGGATTTACCCGAACAAAAAAATGTCACTGTAGTGGAACAGAGGGAACCTGTTCGAACTCCTCATGCAGAAGAAGAACCTGTATTGATTAATGGAGTACTGTTTCTTGATCAAGGCAGACAGATTCAATTTCAAGCAGGTAAGATGCAGGATAGTCCGCTTCGTTTTTTTCAGGAGCTAAAAAGAGTGGGAAAGGGAACTCTGACACTGCAGGGTAGTAATTTCAGGATTGATACAGCCCATGCCACCCATAATTATTCGGCTCCGGATCTGGAACAGATTCTGTTTTTGCATAGAGGCGTTGCACTGGTTCCATCAAATCGCTCCCTGCCTGTACCGGTATTTCTAACAGATACACCGGATCAGGTGAAAGAATTCATCAAACGTCATTCTCGCCTTAGAGCTTGATGGTCGGATTAATCTAACATGATGCCAGTAGAGTCATATTCTCGTAAGAAAAAGAGCGGAATCCCCTATACATGGATTTTTATTTTTGCAATCATTGCTGCAATTGCCGGGATTTATTTCCTGGCACCAGATTTGTACTACCGCTTTTCAGGAAGTGGAATACACCGTATAAAAAGCCGGCTTGATACATTCGAAGATAGATACATTGGAGGAAATTACTCCAATCATGATCTATTACTCTTTGTCCAGGAAAGTCGTAAAATAGTTGAACAGGTTGAAGAAGAGAATAAAGCCCTGTATCTGGTTCACTACTATGCCGGACTCATTGATTTTTATGAATTTGTCCTCAGGGTCCCCCTGGATGAGAATTCGCTTGTAAACCTCATTACGCGTGGATATCTACCCCTCGAAGTACGTATTCCCGATGTGGAAAATGAACGAGAAATCAGACAGCTGGCGTATGATATGGCATCTTCAATGCGAAGGGCTCTGGCCCTTGATCCTGATATGAATGAAAAACCGGCCGCACAGCTTATAATTGCTTACGGCGAGCTATTTTACACTGGAAGAACCGACCCATACCTGCTCGATTTAATCACTCCACCTGGTGATATACTGTATCGGGACTTCATTCAGCCCGAAGCTGATTGGCTTGGACTTGCCATCTACACATTTCTTGGAAAAAAAAGAGAAATACTGACTCTATTGTCTCAACTCGAATCACAGCAGAGTACAGCAACAGAAGGACAGGCGGTCGCACGCAATCCGGAACAGGGAAATTTAACTGCAGAGCAACCACCTCCGGAACAAACGGTTGCCCGGATGAACCTCTCACCATCCGGCCTTTTAATAATCCGGAGCTTTGGTTATCTGTATGCCAGGGATTACATGAGAGCGCTGATAACTGCTCGAAGAGTCAAATTTGACCCGAATACTCCCATTGCTCTACGCATATCAGCAACACGATTGGAGGGTGAAGTCTTCTTAATTCAGCGAGGTCCATTTTATGCGCTGCGTTATTTCCAACAGGCTTTACTTCTCAGTGAGGGAAAAGATGAATTCTTACAGGAAAGAATTGACACAATAAAGAAAAATGCAGGTTTTTGAAGCGAAAATTGCATGTAAAATCTTATTCGGCGTGGATTGCTTGACAGAAGCTCCTGAACCGAGTTAAAGGTCATTTCAGGCTTGTTCCAGTAGGAGCTTGATGCAATCGGTAACAATTCCGTTGTGAGTCACTCAATCATGTTTTGAGTAACTACAGTCTTCCGCCGGTTATGGGAAGAGATGCAATCCGGTTTAAGAATGCGGAACAATTCAGGCTTATCAGATACACAGGTAAATAGATATGTTTCTCGATAAAATTTATGGGCTTTTTTCAAACGATATGGGGATCGATCTGGGAACAGCTAATACTCTGGTCCATGTAAAAGGCCAGGGAATAGTCCTCTCAGAACCTTCAGTGGTCGCTGTTCAATCATCGACAGGCAAGGTTCTTGCTGTAGGTCACGAAGCCAAGCGTATGCTGGGAAGAACACCCGGGGATATCGTGGCTATTCGTCCGATGAAAGATGGCGTAATTGCTGACTTTGAAACGGTCGAAAAAATGATCCGGTATTTTATTCAAAAGGTTCATAAAAGAACAACCCTCGTGAAACCTCGAATGGTTATCGGAGTCCCCTCCGGAATTACTGAAGTTGAAAAACGAGCTGTAAGAGAGTCCGCAGAACAGGCCGGTGCCCGGGAGATCTACTTGATCGAAGAGGCTCTGGCGGCCGCCATTGGTGCCAACGTCCCTATTCATGAACCTGCAGGTTCAATGATCGTTGATATCGGTGGAGGAACAACAGAAATTGCTGTAATCTCACTTGGTGGAATGGTTATTGCCGACTCCATCAGAATCGGCGGAGATGAATTTGATGAAGCAATTATCCGCTATTTAAGAACTCAGTACAACCTGGTTATTGGTGAGAGAATGGCCGAGGATGTTAAGCTGACCATCGGGAATGCATTTGCGGAGAAAAAAATCGAGGTCATGGAACTGCGTGGACGAGACGCAATCAGTGGTCTACCAAGAACTCTGGAGATCGATTCCAATGAGATCCGTAAGGCACTTAAAGAGCCGATTGATGCCATTCTGGAAGCGGTTAAGAATACTCTCGAAAGAACCCCTCCTGAACTTGCCGCTGATATTGTGGAACGTGGTGTGGTAATGACCGGTGGCGGATCTCTTCTGAAAGGTCTTGATAAATTCCTCAGTAAAGAGACCGGAGTACCAGTCTTTAGAGCAGAAAACCCTTTAATATGCGTTGCTATCGGAACCGGAAAATATCTGGATGAACTGAAAAACATCCGATCTTCTAATGTAAAATAACTTTTTTAGCAAACCGGGGTATATCCCCGGTCATTCGGTAACCCTCTGATGCTCTGGCATATACTCTGGAAAAACAAAAATACCTTCAGTCTGATTTTTACACTATCCTTTTCAATTATCAGCATCCTCTGGCAAAAAAATCCTCTATCTATGGGCGTTGGATTTGTAGGCCGAATGGCGGACCGTTTAAGCGGAGCAATGAATGCCAGTCTGGATCTCCCCGGAACAATATGGGTGGAACTGGATCGTTATCGAGAGCTGGAGACGAAATACGAGGCAGCTCAGAAAACTCTTGAAGAGTACAGACTGGAACAGGATAAGTTCGACCGTTTGAAAATGGAGAACGATCTTCTTCGAAAAGAACTGAAGTTTGATGTAATCCCCGACTACCCGGAAATTAAAGCCAGAGTCCTCGGTGTTCGGATCAACTCTATCAGCCCCAGGATTATTATAAATAAAGGCACGAATGACGGAGTGAAACCGTTCATGCCTGTAATTGTCAGAACTCAGGATCAAAATAACCAGCTTATAAGGACCGTCGTAGGAATTATCGCATCCGCTGATGCAACAACCTCAATCGTCCAGCCAGTCAGCCATCCAGGATTTCGTCTTGGCGTGCGTATTCCGGAGAGTGGACAATGGGCCATTCTCAGTGGTAATTCCTCCCAAATCAACCATGTTCTACTGACCTATCTTGCAAACGATGGTTCTCCGGATAAAGCAACGTATACAGATATTAGCATCCAGGTGAAAAAGAACTCACAGGTTGTTACCAGTGGGGCCGGTGGAATATTCCCACCCGGGATTCCAGTCGGTTATATTCTTACCGAAGGGAATAGGGAAAATGAGTTTAAGACAGCTTATGTAAAGACTTATGCCAATATATCTGAACTTGATATTCTTTCCATTATTAAAAAAAATCCCGAAAAGTGGAAAGAGAACATGGATCATGAATTCAGGTGGGATGAACATCTGCTTACCGAATTTGGCAAGGCTGTTTATCCTGAAGGACTTTCAAAAAAGAAAAAACCCGTGGTGACAAAACCGGCTGCAAAACCAGCAAATACACAGACAAATACGAGAACCGGGTCTGGTAGTACAAAACCATCTGCATCTACTCAGCCAGAAAATATAAAAACCAATGAAAAACCGGAAGAAGCTCCCAAACCGAGAAGAATTAACAACTTGAACCTTCCGGGTTCGGGGGGAAACTAACATGATTTTCGAATTTGGAGCCATTGCCCTCGGGATACTTGTTTCTTTCTTTCTTAAGGACATCAATTTTCTGGGGATTGACCTATCGTTTCTCAACTCAGGTCTTATTTATCCGGACTTCTTACTTGTTTACCTGATCTTCTTTTCGTTGAACAAAGGAGAATTTTCAGGACTGTGGATTGGATTTTTTGCAGGATTGCTGGAGGATTCAGGTCTTCTTCAATTCTCTGATTTGCAAAATGAGTTTCTTCCAATCATCGGTGTTCACAGTCTTATTTATACTATCACCGGCTTCTCACTGGGAAAACTAAAACGATTTATAGACAGAGAGCATGCTGTCCCGCAGATGGTGCTGGTACTTGTAACAACTGTACTGGTTCGTTTTTTTACATGGTTGATTATTGGGGTTATTGAAGATTTTAATATGTCCTACTCCTTTTTTGGACCTGCCGTTTATACAGCTCTGTTTACACCCATATGGTTTACGCTGCTTGGCTGGCTTTACAGATTGCCGGGAGACGATAACGTATGAGTCAGTCGCTATCTGAATACCGTGCTCAGAAAAGATTTCAGGTAAGGCTTTTTCAATTCACAGGTTTCAGTCTATTTGTCGGATTTGTTTATATCCTGCAGCTGGGAAACCTGCAAATACTCAATGGTTATGAAAATCGGCTTCTTGCGAAAAAATTCGTAAGCAGACAGGAATTCACAGTGGCTCCCAGGGGTTTGATTTTTGATCGGAATCCCGAAAAGAACAAAGAACCTCTTATTAAAAACATTAACTATATCGACTTTGTCATTTATCCCTCTCGTTTCAAAAATCGAGAGGAAGGTATTCAATTCGTCAGTAGCTTCGCCACACTGATGGGCCGCCCCATTGAGGATTATGAAGATATACTCGATGCGGTCAACTGGAAGAAACTGGTCCGAAAAAACGAATCAGTAACCCTGCTTACCAGAATGACGCGACGAGAACATGAACGCCTTGCTGAGTTTCATATGGTTTCGCACTATGGGGAGTTTATAACCAACCATCTCCGCTATTATTCCATGGGACCGGCGCTGGCTCATGTATCCGGATATATCGGTCTTCCATCAAGACGTGAACTGAATCAACTTGATATTCAATCCTATCAGCATATAGGCAAAGGCGGCATTGAAGCCAGATACGATAATGAGTTAAGGGGAACGGATGGAATTCGTATTCGCCACCGTATTATTGACTCGGAAGAACAAATAACCAGATCCGAACAGGGCAACAATTTAATTCTCACAATCGATAGAGATATGCAGGCAGCGGCATACAATGCACTGTCTAAAATGCAGATGCGTGGAACGATTGTTGCCATCAAAGCAAATACAGGCGAAATTCTGACACTGGCATCCAACCCTACGTTTGATCCAAATATTTTATCTTCGGGTACAATCGAACAGATTCGCGAACACTACGCACTTGTTCAGAAAAATGAAGGATTTCTGAATATTGCAATCCAGGCGAAATTTCCACCGGCTTCCACATTCAAGCCTCTGGTTGCTCTCTCGGCCCTGGAAGATCAGGAAGATCCTGAAATAAGCGAGAACACATCCTTTTTCTGTGGTGGGAGATGGGAGCTTCAGTCAACTGTTCCCGGTGTACCACCATCCAGATACTGGTGCTGGAGACCCCAGGGTCATGGGAAAATGGATATGATCAATGCGATCGCCAATTCATGCAGTGTATACTTTTATCAACTTGGATACAGAATCGGACCATCACAAATCATACACTACGCAAGAGCATTCGGACTCGATAAAGAGACCGGTATAGATTTACCGGGTGAGGTATCCGGATTTGTCCCTGACCAGAGATGGAAGCAAATTCAATGGTCCAGCCAGTGGTACGACGGCGATACGATCAATCTCTCCATCGGACAGGGATTTCTTGAGGCGACACCTCTTGAAATAGCTGTTTTGTACGCAGCACTGGCAAACGGCGGAAAAATCTATCAACCGCATATTTTAAAAGAGATCAGAGATCCGGATACAGGAGATCTGATTCGTAGTGTTCCCCCGAACCTTATTAAAGAGATCCCCGTGAATCGCGAGTCCCTGGATGTTGTCCATCGCGGAATGCGTGCTGTAGTTCAAAGAGGAACGGCCAGATATTTGAGTGCATTACCAGTCCCTCTGGCAGGTAAAACAGGAACGGCTCAGACAAAGAGTAAAGTGGAAGGAAGAAACCATGCATGGTTTGCCGGTTATGGCCCTGCTGGAGTCCCGGATGCAGATCCAATAGTCGTGGTTGTCTTTGTTGAGTTTGGTAGAGGTGGAGCAGCCACTGCAGTACCACTGGCATATAATGTATTTAAGACTGCATTTGCTGACTATAGAGTCCCGGAAATTAAACACACAACAACGCCGCGAAATGCAACAGAGCCGGAAACTTCTCCATAATGATGACTAAATAGACCGGGGTAAGTGAGAATAAATGGAAGCACGTAAAAGGTTTGATTTCATATTGATTGGAATGGTGGCAATGGTTCTGGCTGCCGGACTATTTACCCTCTATTCACAGGAAGCTGTAATTGATGCAACAGGCACTACATGGATCAAGCAGTCAATACATGTAACAATAGGTCTCATACTCATGTTTATCTTACGAAAGATAAACTATCAGTATCTGGGTGAATTTGCTCTGCCGCTCTACATCATATCGCTTGTACTATTGCTTTTAACACTTGTACCTTTTATTGGAAGCGAAATTAAGGGTGCCAGATCCTGGATTAGAATTGGAGGATTTGGTTTTCAAACCTCCGAACTTTCCAAGCTGGCCACAATAATTTTACTGGCAAAGTTCCTGGAATTGAAAGAGAGAGAAATTGATCGAATCCCAACTCTACTCATTGCTTTTACAATTGCTGTAATCCCCATGGTCCTGATTGTTGTGCAGCCTGACTTCGGCGGGGCCATTTCGTTTGCACCAATTTTGATGACTCTGTTATTTATCGCAGGTGCTGATATACTTCATATCGGATCCGTTGTCGTCTTTTTTGGTGTAACTGTTTTTATTCCGCTCTTCATAGAGTATAAAAAAATTACAATGGTTGATCCCCTGCTTGCTCACATATCCAACCTGGATCTGAACGGGATACTTCCATCAGTCAGAATTCTACGAAAAGATATCTGGGACTTCATTGAAAATGGAATTATACCTGGTCACGTAACTGGAACAGATCTCACATATTTGAAAAATGTTCTTAACAGTCAGGCATTACTGGAATCACTGAGAGAAGCAGCAAATACTGTGCGATATGAGTCGGGTGGCATTCTACTTCTATTGCTGGATAATGACTATCTTATACTGGGACTCGGCTTCTTATTATCAGCTATAGCTGTGGCACTATTCGTCCTGAAATACGCACGAGGACGACAGTTTTCGCATTTTCGAAAGTTATATATACCACTGGGTGTCCTCGGTATTTCGCTGCTTTCAGCAATGGCTGTCCACTTAACCATTAGTTTTAAATACCACCAGGTAGTAAGAATCACGGCCTTTCTCAATCCGGAAAAATTTCCAAGAGACCTCGCCTATCAGATCCGAGCCTCAAAAGCGGCTATCGGATCAGGTCAAATTACCGGAAAGGGTATGTTCCAGGGCGATATGACTATGGGCGAACGCCCGCTGGTTCCGGAAGCACATACAGACTTTGTTTTCACTGCATGGGGAGAGAGAACAGGGTTTCTGGGTTCACTCCTGCTTGTTATGCTACTGATATTCATTCCATTACGCGGACTTCAGATCAGCTACGACGCTCGAGACAGGTTTGGATCCCTGCTGGGCTCAGCCATATCGTTTATGTTCTTTTATCATATAATATTAAACGTTGGAATTGCCCTGGGGCTTCTCCCGGTAACCGGCCTCCCCTTGAGTTTTTTAAGCTACGGGGGCTCCCACATGATCACAACTCTCGCTGGAGTGGGAATACTCCTCAGTATTTATAGAAGACGATACGCCAATTAAGTCCAACACAACAAACATTGTTCGGGTATCCTGCTGATTTTGAGATACTCGAATACTGATTTATTTCGTCTCCTGATGGGAATGATTCAAGTTAACGCTTGTTTTATATAACAAGAAATTACTTATCGCCACTTTTTCATTTCGCATAGAAGCTCGCTATCGCTGTCACCCGGATAATTTCGCTCAGACAGATTGTTTATAATTCGATCGAATCTCTCATCGCTCAATTGCTTCGCAAATTTGTATTTTTTATAGAATGACTTTCTACTCTCAGGCGAAAAATACCGACACCGCGTAAAGCAACTGAATAGTCAACATCCAGTGAATCAAAGGGAATGTATCCTCCTTCCTTGAACAGTGTAAAAAATGAGGTGTATCTCTTTTTAGCGGGCAACAATTCTATTCCCATGAAGTTAAGCCATCCTGTATCTGTGGATTTACTCGCTTGTATGAAGATGAAGTGGAACGGGCCAAATCCGAGTGAAGCACCTACGAGCCAGACCCTGGCTTCCCGAGGAGGCGGACTGGTCTTCCCTGATTCCCAATCACCATTACCCTCGATTGCCTTTACCTGCAAATAACACTTGCCTGCATGAGGTGAGTAACAGGAAAAGAGCATTTTTTCTCAGGAAAGTCCTCTTTAGCAAAATCCTGTATTATATAGAGTCAACACTTCAACCGATAGTATGACTGAGATTCAGTAAAACGGAAACCAGTATGAAACGCACTATTGCAAATCTGCAGAATTCACAAAATAGCTCCTATAAAATTCAACAGCTGGTTGGCGAACTTGAAAAAAAGCATTACGAAATGGAGCAAACTCTACAGAAAATTCTTATTGAAACATCAGAATTAATTGAGAATAACCAGGGAACTGCCGCGACATATATAACGGAAAGAGCTCTGCGTCTCAAGGATCTCCTTTTAGACCTGCAAGAACAACGAAGCTATAAGTCCAATTACTACTCACCAATCTACCGACAGCTTGACAGGCTTTCTCAAAGTGATCTGGCTGATTACATGAGCAGTGCCATGAACCGCAAGCTTGGCAAATCTTTGATGTCAGGAAATTTCTTATCAGATTATACAGGGAAGAAAAGATATGTAACCTATACACTTGACGGTGTTACTTTTCAAATATACTGTCGCATTATAGAAATAATCAATGATACAACATCAGAGATTTCAAAAAGATTGAAGAACAACTACAGCAGTACTGTTGATATAACTTTTTTCCCACATTCCGGAAATCACCTGCATGAAACCGAAGATGGTAAAGAGCCAAAAAATCTACTTCTTGCAGAATATCCTGGTTTAAATATGAATCTCGGGCTCTGGTTTGATACAATTGAATCTATCGATGAATCTGTTGCAAAAAATAAAACAATTCACGAGAGTAGCAGTAATAATCGAATGATAAAAGGTAAGATTATCAGTAGAGGAAAATCAATATTTATTATTGAACCGGAATAGTGTGGAACCTCAGTATGTCAGTATTCACGGACATACTGAAGTGTTTTACAATGAAAAATCTCAGTCTTTCAAACGCGTAAGATAATCATTAAACTCAACAACATCTTTCGCAAACTGATTCACTCTGGTTTTTCCCCACTCTTTAGCGAGACCGGCCAGTAGCTTGTTTTCGCCATCAAGGAGGCTTTCTCCAAGTGCTTTACCTTTTTTTGTCACGGTCAATCTTTTAACTCTTCTATCCTCAGAGTCTGGCTGACTTACAACCAGAGAAGAAGATTGAAGAGCTCGGACTGCCTGACTCATTGTCATCGGATCACGTCTAAGAATTTTCCCGAGCTCTCCTTGAGAGATGCCGGGAGTTGCATCAACGTGAATAAGAATGGAAAGTGCCAGTGTCGACTGTTTATCTTTCTTCGACATGCCTTCCCTGATAATATCCATGGCCCCTCTAAAGGCCGTACCCATCATTAAAATCAAATCGTTTGAACCCATCGTACTGCAATAAAATTAATTATTTAATTTAAGTCAACAATTAATCGTAGCTTTTGCCAACATATTCACTTTTTTTGATTTCACAATCTAAAATCATATGCATTTTATTATATTATTATAATAATTTTTTTCAAACTATTATTTACTCTTGAATTTTTATAAATTATAATCAAATTAACTAATCCAAATGGATTACATTCTGACTTAAATCACATCTAATACGTCATTTTTACCATATATTCAATGTAATTTTAATATAATATATTTGAAATTTGCTTTTTTTGTATATTCTCTAACTTTACTGATTCTTAATTCTATTAAAAAAGTCCGACCAGCTATCGGACTCTCTGTAGATTTTTTCGAATTTTTCAGTACCTGTCTCATAAAGAGAAACCGAAATAAAATCTGCGTTATTATAGTTCTTTCGCCTTATACTATCCACCTTGTCTTTATTTGATCCATCATATAAATCCAGTAATTTCACACGGAATTCATTTAATAAGTCATTTTTCCTGGAATACTTACTTTTATCGTCTATGTTTTCTCTGTAGAGGGCTCTCAGCTTCGTTTCATAGGCAAGATAGAGTTTCACAATTGATTTTTCCCTTTTGCGAATCCTTTCAATATCTTTCAAAAACATTGACTTATCTTTCTTTTCTAAGTAATATTGATATAATCCTTTTTCTTCCACAAATGTAGCCAGTGATTCATTAAAAGCCACATCATTTCCAATCCATAGGGTTGCATGAGTCAGTTCATGGATTACAATTCCAGCCAGTTGTACAGGATGGAACTTTAGCTGACTGGAAAAGATCGGATCATCAAACCAACCCAGAGTACTGTAACCGGCAACTTCACTAATTCTCACATCATATCCAAGTGCTTCCAATTCATCAGCTTTCTTGCGGGCATCCTCCAGGTTATAAAATCCAAGATAGGGCACCCGACCGGCAACAGGAAACCACCAGGTCACCGGTTCAAGTTGAAGAGAATGAGACGCTATGACATTCCATGAAACAGCATTCCTGTCAAGCTGTACAAAGTCTGAGTAGGATCCACCAACATTCAATGATATCCGATCTCGCGCAAATTTTTTAACATCAAGAACAAGTCGCAGCTTTTCTTTTTCAGCTTCAGACAGCTTACCGGTTTTTATTACGGATTCTATCGGTTTTCGCTGCATCATTAATTGTAAGTGTCCAACACTGCTCTCAAGCATGTATGGGATCGTACAACCGGAAAGAAAAACGGACATTGCAACCACTGAGAAGAATTGTAGTATTAATTTGTATGGCATCCATCTATTCCTGTTTTTTTTATATCCGAAACAACAGTATTAAACTTATAAACTCTTCAATCACCATTCTTTCTGAGGTAATTCGCTAACTCATAACTCAACATATTTCAGAAATGGTCAGCCAGTTATTTAAGCACTCCGAAATGATAGTATATAATTTGTACATTACTTATAAAGAGAATGGTCTCTGTTCACTTAAATATAATTACCGGACATAAAATGAATTATGTAACATATCATTGTATGTCATTTCAAAAAATAGTTACATTTACACAGTATACTACTATATATGATTATTTTAAGTAGTATACCTGGCTTTCCGTTTTGACCTGAAAAAATGATCAAAGTTCCAGGGAAATATGTGCCAAATTTCATATGGACAACTCTGAACAATACCACGACCTTTTCGTTGACGGGAATCAGTCATTAAAAAAAAGTAGTATACGATACCTATTGATTATTCCAATTCCCTGTCGGGATTATAGCGAACAACAATCATCTGGAAAATACATATGTCACTAAAAAACTTTTCATTCACATCTGAATCTGTGTCCGAGGGACACCCTGACAAAGTCAGCGATCAAATCTCTGATGCCATCCTCGATGCCTTCCTGGCAGGCGATAAAAAAAGCCGTGTTGCATGCGAAACGTTGACAACAACTGATTTTATCAATGTTGCCGGTGAGGTTACTTCGGAAACTAAAGTAAACGTAGAAGAAATCGCCAGACGCGTAGCTCGTGAAATTGGCTACACAAGCGATGACATCGGCTTCAATGCCGATACAGCGGAAGTTCTTGTAAAACTCCATGCACAGTCTCCTGATATTTCTCAGGGGGTTAGTGAAGGGGAAGGTCTTTATAAGGAACAGGGCGCTGGAGACCAGGGCCTGATGTTCGGTTTTGCAATTAATGAAACAGAAGAGTTCATGCCCCTTCCTATTGACCTTTCTCATAAGCTAATGAAAAAGATGGCTGATCTACGTCATAACGGAACTCTTTCCGATCTGCTTCCCGATTCCAAGAGTCAGGTAACAGTCGAATATCGTGACGGGAAACCATATCGAATCGATACTGTTGTAATTTCTACACAACATAAAGAACATGTTGAGCACAAAGACCTTGTTGAAATGGTTATTGAGCAGGTAGTCAAACCTGTGATTCCTGCAAACCTGCTTCAGGACACTCGTTATCTTATTAATCCAACCGGACGATTTGTAGTCGGCGGTCCACACGGTGACTGCGGACTTACCGGGCGTAAGATCATTGTAGATACTTACGGCGGGTATGGACGTCATGGCGGTGGAGCTTTCTCAGGAAAAGACCCATCAAAAGTAGACCGAAGCGGCGCGTATATGGCAAGATATATTGCCAAGAATATTCTGGCTGCTGGACTTGCTACTCGTTGCGAGGTACAGCTCTCTTATGCTATTGGATTCCCTGAACCTACTTCTGTTCTGGTCGATACATTCGGTACAGGCACTATATCCGAAGAAGAACTCTCAAAAAGAATTCGTGCAAACTTCGATATGTCAGCCGGTGGAATTGTAAAAGAGCTGAAACTTCTTGAACCGGGAAGAACCTATCGTGAAACAGCAGCCTACGGACACTTCGGACGTACAGGTGAAACTTTCACATGGGAAAAAACAGATCGTGCTGAAGCATTGAAGAAAGGTTAAGGCAATCTGATCAATGGTTAGAATTACCGGGGTGCGACCATTCTCAGGAAAGTATATTCATACTTTCTTGAGAATGGAATCAGTATCCCTGAAAAACAGAGAAGCGGACATTCAGTCCGCTTCTTGTATTTTTAGACAATTGTTGTATATACTTTAAGAATGCTCTCACCATACGGGCAGACAAATTTAATAAAAACGCGAATATTAACTGGCAGGAAGTCAATGGGATCATCAACAGATAAATCTCTGGAAAAAAAAGCTACACGTGATGCATACGGTCAAGCGCTTGTAGAACTGGGGCGTAAACGTAAGGATATTGTTGTACTGGATGCTGATTTATCGGGATCTACCAAGACAAAAGATTTTGCAAAAGAGTTCTCTGATCGTTTCTATAATGTAGGTGTCGCAGAACAAAACCTGGTGGGAATGGCAGCAGGATTTGCACTGTCAGGGCTCACTCCTTTTGCTTCAAGCTTTGCCATGTTCCTATCCGGACGTGCATGGGAAATCATTCGCAACTCCGTTGCCTATCCTGGGTTGAATGTTAAACTTGTTGCTTCACATGGTGGTATAACTGTTGGAGAGGATGGAGCCAGCCATCAGTGTATTGAAGATGTTGCTATCATGCGATCTATTCCTGAAATGCGAGTCATTATTCCTTCAGACTATGAAGAGACAAAACAGATCATTCACTTTGTCGCAGATATGAAAGGTCCCGTATATATTAGAACAGGCCGATCAGCCATTCCGGTTTTAGAAAGACCCGATACTTATTCTTTTGAATTAGGGAAAGGCGAGTTACGCAAGGATGGTACCGATGTAACACTTATCGCATGCGGTATTATGGTCCATGAAGCCGATGAAGCCGCAAAGCAATTAAGTACGGAAGGCATCAATGCTGCTGTAATCAATATGGCGTCCATAAAGCCTATGGATGAAGAACTTGTCCTCGAATATGCGAAAAAGACCGGTGCAATAGTTACTGCAGAAGAACACAATATAATCGGTGGTCTCGGTTCTGCCGTTTGTGAATACCTTTCAGAAGCACATCCAGTTCCAGTAAGTCGTATCGGTATGAAGGATGAATTCGGACGAAGTGGAAAAGCTGACGAACTTCTTGATCACTATGGCCTTCGCGCCAAAAATATTGCGGATAAAGCTCGAGAACTTATCGGCAAAAAATAGCAATCCGTATTCTATAACTATCTTTCGCACCCGAAGTTTCAGTACAACTTAAAAATCAATCAGAGGCCGGGTGCATCCTATTCGTTTATTTATTAATAAGTAGATTCTGGCATCAAGCGCAAAACTCAATACAATCAAAAGTATCTTCTTATAACATAACCTTAATTACATAAACCATTACTTCCGGGCATCGGCATCTAATACGTTAATCGGAATGCATCTTCTTGTTTTGCTGTATTATTACCCGGTTGAATTTACCTGCTGGCAACAAACCTTCTCTCTTTCAGGTGAATCAAATTACTGCATGGTCTTTACTTAAGGAGGAGTAATGTTATCATTTATTT
Source organism: Leptospirales bacterium (assembly GCA_050295715.1). Lineage (GTDB taxonomy): Bacteria > Spirochaetota > Leptospiria > Leptospirales > Leptonemataceae > JBNKQE01. The sequence continues at coordinate 3,042 of JBNKQE010000024.1, read as the reverse complement.
TGTATTCTTTATTTTTAGTTTTGCTGCAATGGAAGGGATATATTATATGAAATTGTCATCCCACGGAGCTGCAAGCTTTCCGGCTATACGTAACTTAGTCACAGTTCTTCGCTGGAATTGATTCATATTTATAACAATTCTTGTTGCTTTATCTTTTTTATTTTTATGCGCACTATGTTATTTATCCTTGCAAATATTAATGCTACATAGTTTACTCTTGCCTGACACAAATTTCAACAGGGCAATAGCCGGTAATCGGGGAGAATATATATGTTCAAAAACAAGATATTAAGTGCTATTTTTATCGCACTATTTGTTTCTGGAACGTCACTTTTCGCCACCAATGGAATGCTTATGTCTTCCTACGGTGCCAGACAGGCAGGAATGGGAGGCGCATTCCTGGCGGTAGGTGGTTCTATAATGGATCTTGAAGGTAATCCAGCCCACCTTGCAAGAAACAAGGATTCAATTATGGAGATAGGATCTGCAGTCATGGTTCCATACATGACCTACAGAGATACCTACTACACTGAAAACCCAGAAACCTCATACAATAATGCAGTAACTTCTGAACCAGGCGCTACTCCGCTTCCTTATATGGGTTTTACAACAAAACTTGGAAGAAATGTCGGTGCCGGTATTGCCTTCTATGCCCAGGGAGGAATGGCAGCTGAGTTTAACGGAATAATTCGCAATACACCGGGAAATGTTACTCTCAATGAAGTAATCCAGGGAATGACCGGTGATCCGTCTGCGAGTATGCCATATATTGGTCATTTACGTCAAATGCGAGAAAACACATATACAAATTTTGGCTTTGCACGACTGACACCGGGACTTGCCGTTCGTTTCGGAGATTTAAGCATTGGAGCCGGTCTGGATCTTGGTGCCGCCAAGATGGCCTGGAGATGGACCTTTTCCGATCCATCAGGAATCATGGAACTCCCGGGTGCAGGTTACAGATATAAGAGTGATCCCGCATTCTCCCTCAGTGGCAAGGTTGGTCTTGTTTACGAATTGACAGATAATTTTCGTATAGCCTATACATATAAGGCTCGAACAAAAATGCATCTCGATGGTGATATGAGTGTCAACGCTGGAGATCCCAACTTTTTCAAGAAGCTCGACACATCAATGTATCTGGAATGGCCGGAGTCACACCATGGAGGTTTAGCTTATTCTCGTAATGGATTTACAGTAAGTCTGGATGTTCGATATATCATGTGGTCCAACGTAATGAACACTGTTGAATTTAATATGCCTTACGCATGGGCTCAAACACCGATTGGAAATAATATCAATACTCTTCCATTCAATCTTAAATGGGAAGACCAGACAATTGTTGCCGTTGGAATGGAATATATGCCAGGTAACACCGCGTATCGTATCGGATACAACTACGGTAAAAGCCCTGTTACCGGTCAGGGAATTAATCCACTCTTCCCTGCTATAACAGAACATCATGCATCGGCAGGACTTGGCTGGAAGTTTGACAGTGTGCAGATCGATTTTGCCTTAGAGTATGCTTTTCCTGGAAAGGTTAAAGGTAGTGATATGTCTGACTGGGATATGTTTCACGCTCTGAGCGGTCTAACGATTGACCAGGTGCAAAATCCATATTTCAATCACAGCGTTACGATGTATCAGATAATTCCACATATTGGTGCAACGTATAAATTTTAATCAATGAAATTGATTTCGATATTGAAAAGGGACGTATACAATTACGTCCCTTTTTTTATTCATGGTTGTTTCAGATTCACCTGAATTCTTCTGTTTTTATAATCAGAGAATTCATCATTTCCGTTCATTACCGGTTCGGCTTCTCCAACTCCTCTTGCATTAATGAATTGCGGATGCACTCCGGAATTTTCTAAAAGTTTCTCAATGTTTCTCGCTTCATCTTCTGTTCGAAGCAGATTCTCTTCCACCTCACCGTTTCTTGATGTACAGGACTCCACATCCATTAGATATGTGCTGTAATTTCTCATGTATTTACTCAGAAATTTTTGAATGGCTCGTTTCCCATCAGTGGACAAACTTTTATCAGCGTTAAAATACTTTCGATCAGAGATTCTTACAATAAGATTCTCGCGGTTATCTTTTGAGTTTAAGAACAATACACCGGTTTCTATAGAACCTGTGTTTGTCCTGCTTGTATTGCCGGCCCTGTCTGTAACTTCAATAATAACGGAATATCTTTCCAGTGAGTACGGCTTTTCTCCCAATGAATTGTTACCATTCCATACAACAGGTTTTTCCGGAAGATTTTTACCATGAAATAATCTTTCTTCTTTTTCAATGAAAAACGGAACTGGTGGATCATAAACAATTTTTAATTTCCAATTATCAATTTTGGAATTATCTTCACTTTTTATAAAAAATGCAATCTCCTCATCCCTGCCATCTCCATCCGGAGTAAATTCATTATCCGAAATATAAAGATCAACGGCAGGTACACTGACATCCAGTCTTACTGGACGATAGCTTGTTTGTATCTGACCATAGGATGTATGCAAAGTGACCATGGCGTAATATATCCCTTCACTGGCAGTCTTTCCCTGGTTGTTCTTTCCATCCCAGATCATGTGTTCCGGGAAATGTCCCTTTCTTCTCAGTTGATAAACCTTAGATACTCGATCTGCTTTAAAGATTGTAAAATCCCATTCAATTACATTCAGGCGATTGTTCCAATCTTCATAATAATTTGTCTTTTCAGGAAATGGAACTACATAAAAAGATAGCCTGTCTTTAATATTATTTCCATCCGGAGAAAATGTCCAGAGATCAGATCGGAGGTCCAGAGCAAGATCCGTGGAGGATACGATAATATCACGAAAAACAATCTTTGAATGATTGCCGGCTCGATCCACTGCACTCAGTTCATAACTGTAAACTCCATATGCAACCGGATCGCCATCGCTATCCATTCCATCCCAGAGAAAAGAGTGAGGTAATTTATTTTTCCAGACCTTTTGAAATACTGCTTCTCCATCAATATTCCTTACAGATCCTTTAAATACAATACCCTCCTGTTCATCT
>JBNKQE010000023.1:0-24786 GCA_050295715.1 Leptospirales bacterium | reverse complement strand
TCTTGATATCCATAATAAAGGGAACGACCGGTCTGATACTCATTCCACTTGTGATCGTCGATGAAAATTTTCCACTGCTGGCAATTACTGTAAAATCGGCATCCCCTGGCTCCTTGCCGCTTTTTACAGTGAAAACCTCAACACGCTCTTCGCCTTCGGGAATATTTACACTCCTTTTTCCATTCCCAACAATTGTAACGTCACCTTTTGTTTTGAAATCAATTGTAACTTTTGCATCTTTGCCTGAACCTTTTACATTGTTAGAAACTCCGATCGATATGTTAACTGTATCTCCAGGAGCTACAAATGCCGGAACATTCGGATTGATAATAAAGTAATCTTTAATAAATGAACGAGTGTCAGCCGATCCGACGCTGTCATCGGCTACACTTACTGCCATAACGCGAAGTGTTCCATTGAAATAATCGGGAACATCATAGCTTACCGTTCGAGTTTCTGGTCCGGAATCTATAATTCCAGACCAGAAGACAACAGGTGGCTGTCTTCGACTCTTGAAAGGATTGAGGTTCTGGCCGCCCATGGAGCCATCGCCGCCTCCAAAACCGGAGAGTCTTCGCACTATAGAATACTCAGGAAGAATCAGATCCAGAATCTGCGTTGTAATAGTTTCCAGTGCTTTTTTCTGAAAGAAAAATCCAAGGGGGTCAGGAGTTCTGTAGTTCGCAACCTGAAGAATTCCTTCGTCAACAGCAAATATTACAATCTTCCCGTTTCGCTTTGTGCTGTATTGAATACGGAATGGTTTTCCCGGTCTCGCCGTTTTCGGTGTGTTCAGAGTAATCTTATTATTTCGTCTCTCTTTGCTGATGGAGAATGGTTTTACTCCGTAGGAGAGGGGACTTGAATAGATATCCTCCGAGTCGGAAGATCTAACAAAGGAGACATTTATATATGCATTCCCTTCCAGATTGTCAGGTACTCGAATGGATTCAACGGATGATGTGGAATTGGTGCGAAACCATTTGTAAGAATAAACTCTGTCTCTTTCCACAGTGATAAGTCCGCTGCCTGTATACGGAGCTATAATACTGATCTGGATCTCTTCGCCTGGAGCATAGTCGGCTTTATTGAGTCTTACCTGCAATTCGGAGTCTTTTTCGATTCTTCCTGCAAGATTGGATTTGCCGGCGACAGTAAAATCGATGCGATTGAGAACATTCTTTTTTTCATCGAGTATCTCCAGAGAAAAGCTGCCGGGGTTTTCGGTCGGCAGAATGTAATCATTTCCGGTTGAAGAGATATTCAAAGGTTTCTCTTCAACCTGGACCACCTTCTCTATACTTTTATACTGAAATGTTCCATCATCACTCTTCAGAAGAGCTGTAATATGTTTTTTCTCAACGATTCGAGCTGTTAGCTTTTTTACATTGATTTTCTTAAGCTCCGATGATATCGCAATTATATTTACTGCCCGTTTTGTTCCGCGGTTTATAAAACTTAGATTCCCGTTTGATTTGAATCCAACCAGATAGGTGAAAGGCGATACCATGACCGTTTTTGATGTGGCAACTGCCCGGCCGCTCTCTTTTTCGTAGCCCTCGGCATAGAATGTCAGGCGATACGTACCTTTCTCGAATCGTTTGAGATCAATATCGAATTGAGCGTGGCCCGTATCATCGGTTTTTAATTCCGACAGATTTTCAGTATAGGTATTGTTTGATTTTCCGGAATCATAGAATGAATAATCTTTGAATCCGGCAAATGTAAAGGTTCCCGGATTCAGTGTTATGTTTGCAGAAATACGGTGATCTTTCGCATCCGCGCCGAATAGATATCGCAGATGCACATTTGCTTTTATCATGTCCGGGGAAAGCCATCCGGGAATTGACTCTTTTTCAAATCTGGCAGTTATCTTCATTTTGTCCGGTTTGAACTCATCAACGCGAAGAGATGTTGATCCAAGAAGATTGTCTCTGCGATTATCCTTAATTGTGTAGAGTCGCACCTGATAATAACCGGTAGGTGCAGCGGGATCCGTTTTGTATTCAAATTCGGAAAATCCACTGCGCGGCAGACGAATTACTTCCCTGTGGATTTCCAGACTTCGAGCATCCTGCACGCTCAGTTCAAGAGGTAGGCCCGCCAGGTTCTTACTCCAGTCAGATGATTTTACTATAATACCTGTATGAAACGTATCACCGGGACGATACAGACCTCTCTCTGTAAATAGATGAGCTGTCAATTTATCAGGAGTCTGGCTGCTGTAGACACCGCCTGTATCAAAAGATGATAGATTGAGTCTGCGATCATACCTCTCGTAAGGCATAAACGAGATGTCCGTTCCTTTTTTGAGAACGAAGGCGGTGGGTTCTTTTTCGCGCTTGAAGTCAGCAAGGGAGGGAAATGAGGCACGTCCCTGGTCATCTGTTGTAGTGCTTGCTACAGGCAGACCGTTCTTTCCCAGAACTTCAACATGTACTCCGCCTACGGGGGAACCATACTTTACAGATTGGACAAATATATCATGATTTCCTGTGGCACTTTGTTTAATAAGAAATCCTAAATCACTTACAAGTACAAATCGGCTGTCGCTAACTACGGATGAGCCACTTACAGAAACCTCTCCATTATTTTTGCGCTCGGGTGCTTTGTTGTATCCGGATACTGTAAGGAAGAACAGGCCGCTATGGATGCCGTTGCGCGATAGATAACGGGAAAAGTCAACGGCTGTGTATTTTACGGAGCCCGGTCGGGAAGTATCACCCGGACCCATGTCCCGAATTTCACTGAATTGTTCGGAAAGATTCTCAACATTGAAGTTATAATTACGAAAATATGGATTTTGAAAATCTCCTCCTGTCTGACTCACCAGGTTCGCCACCTGTTCCGGACGCACCCGGGCAATTTCAATCTTGACAGTGCGAACGTTGTTTGACATGACCGTAAGCTTTTTTTCTCCGCGAAGGCTTAAAAGCGAGCCCTCATGCAGGATGTTTACAAGGCGGGGGAAGGGCTTCACCAGGATCAGGTTCTCATAATCTTCTGCCAGGACGTAACCTGCAAAATTGCGAATTCCTTTTTTTATGTGCACGTATAAGTAACGGTCCGTATTTGCTGAAAATCTATAATTATGAAGTGTTGCGTAATCTCTCTCTCCCGGAATCAATTGAGCTGAAATTTTCCTGGATTTGCTGAGGATCTCCGGACCGATCTCTGAAACATCCCAGATATGATTTTTATGAGGCTCCATGCCGGCCAGAGCAGGCCGGTCTTTCGGGAGCAGGTAGATCTCCATTCCTTTTAAAAGAGACTCATCTTTCGCTTCGCCTTTCGTTTCCAGTGTAAGCACCTGCTCCATGGCATAATCTTTATTTCTGACTACCTGCATGTCGCCGGATACGATGCTGAAATATGAATTCATGCCCGGAATAAGCAAATCCTGTGCGATCGGGTTGTTCAATCCGGGGCCTCCCAGAGATGAGACTATTCCCGAATCCACAGTAAGCGTTACATGAGAGTCTTTATCCGGAATCGGAATCGTCCTGGAGCGAACATAGGCTATTGTGGAAGTGTCGTTGAAGTCCAGATCAAAATCATAAGAGGTTGCGGTAAGGCTGAGTCCCTCTTTTTTTTGTTCGATGGATATATATTTTGAGAAGTCTTCCGCTTTTATCGGGTAGTTAAAATGGATTTCTCCTACCGCCTGTTTGATAGATGGATTCTTGTAATCTATATGATAACGAAGTGATTCGATTGTCGCTACTAAAGGGCTTGTTGAAAATGTAAAATCATAATCTTCAAGTATGTAGGTTTTACTTGTAATGGATTTATTCAGGTGGATTTTAAAATCTTCCCCAACCGGCCAGTGTGCAGCCGGCCGAAAAACCAGAGTCCTATCATTCTGCCATTGCCAGGTTCCTTTGAAATCAGGATCAAGCTCTATCCCGGAAGCTATTGTCTTGCCGATATTTTCAAGAGGGGCCACCGAACGATCAAATTCCAGGAGGAGCGAATCGGGAGCAGTCCCCGCTTCGAAATCGGGAGGAAGAGGGACCTTGATCGAGACGGATACTACGGGTGGAGTCGTTCTAAACTGCGCGTATGTGAAGTAGGCTAAAAATAGTATCAGTGAAGCCAGACTCAAAACGGCCACTCGTGCAAAAAGCAGGGGTTTTTCTTTTTTGAATGATTGGAATTTCTCCAGGCCACTCAGCACCCGTGGTTTGATTTTTCCGCTTAAAAATGTGATCCAGGGAGGTCCGGAATACTGAAACCTGCCGAAAGTAAAACGCCAGATACGCGCAAAAAGCCGGAAAGGAAATGAAAAAAATTTATAAAGAGAGCGAATTAACACTACCACTTTTTTTATAAGGTAGGATGTAATTCGCAGTATCTTTTCGAGTATCTGTTGTTCCATTTGCGACTCCCGGTACCATCTCATTACATTCATCAACAATTCTATGCATGCTTATTACTTATAAGTAAGCGGTATTTTCTCTACTTTTTATGTAGTGGACGGAGAAACTCAAGTGCGATTTCTTTAGTATTATAGAAAAAGGGGGGAAACAGAGAACGACTGTTAAATGAGTGATGTCGTTGAGTCTTTCCTTGCAATAAATCGTAATTAAGATTCATTGTAAGGCATATATACGTTATTGTAATTGAACGCTTGTATTCGTTCTGTAATTGTGGAAAAATTGGAAAAATATTGAGTGGTTAGTTGTTGTATATAGTGAATGCTATTTACTTGATTATATGATCGCTCAGTCAGTCCGGATATAGTTTCGGGAGTAAAGAAGATGAGAGTTATGCACAGCAATTATACTGAGGCTGCAATGAAGACAAAATTTAGACGGATGAAGCTTCGAAGTATTTTTTTACTCCTGCCGCTTGTAATTATTGCATTCACACCCCTCTCTGCTGAGGTCATGTATCTGAAAAATAACACTGTGATCGAGGGACGTGTCATGGGGCAGGACTCAAAGACAATCAAGTTCCTGACGAAGAAAAAGGTCCTGGTCATTGAAAAGAAAAAGGTCAAGTGGATCAAATACGTACCGTTGACACGCGCAGAAAAAGAGGCACGCAGAGCTCGCGCCGAAAAGCTGCGTAAAGAGAGGGAGGCCCGTCGCAGGAAGATAGAAGAGGAGCTGGCCGCTCAAAAGATGGCGGAGCTGGTGGCCAGGCAAAAAGAGGAGCAGGAGGCCGCTCGTCTGGCAGCTGAAGAGAAGGCTCGAAAAGAGGCGGAGATGAAGGCCCTGGAAGAGCAGATACGTCAGGAAAAACTTGCTGAGGCGAAAGAGGTGGCCGATCGAGCCGCAGCCCTTCGCGAGCTGGTCGAAACCGAGAAGATGGATAAACCGGAGGACATCCCCATCTCTTACTGGGACTTTGCCTGGCGATCCATGGTTGCTCCAGGATGGGGCCATTTCTATCTGGAAAAACCGGAAGTGGGGATTGCCTATTCTACCGGAGCGGTGGTGCTTTTGTTGAATCTCTACCACAGGTACAATGTGGCTGTTTCCGCGAAAGAAGAGAATGACCGTGATGTAATGATAAACAATGTGCTTTTTACTTTGCCGCAACTTGCCTCGCAACCTGTGCGATATGCTCTGAATGTGGAGGCCAATAAAAAGTATCTGGATAATCTGCATTCGAAGGTAGATCGCTATAACTACTCCCTTTTGTTGCTGGGCACATTCTATGGGGTACAGTTGGCTCATATCATTTACAATGGTTTCGCCTGGGAGAACGGTCTTCTGATCGTAGATAACGAACAGCCAGTAGAAGGGCTGACCGTTACGGGAGGGATCTATCCCGAAGTTCCTTTGCGGGATGATGATAAAACGGCCTACGGCGGTTCGATACGGATAGACTACAGATTTTGAGAGAGGATAATTTCATGGGATTCATCAGCCCCAAAAGATTTAGTTACTATAAGAAGGATAATGTGAAAAACTTTCCGGGAAGACCTGGAAACGCGCACAAGTTATACGGCATAGGATCGTTGGTAATCTCTCTGATCATCCTGTTTGCGGGAAGTTCGTGTATCCGACTCGATCCCTCACTCTATAGATTTACACCTGCCATGCTTGCGCCTGATGCTAATGTTCATGCTAAGTTCAGGGCTTATTCTGCGACAAATGGTATTTCTTTCGAATACGATTCAAAGGCAGATGCCTGGACACAAATCAATTATACAGGACCAGCAGGGACACTTGTCAGTGTTGCGAAAACAACAAATGGATTTGTTGGTCTCCATTTTACGGCCGCTTCGCCCACTATGGTTATTTATACATCTGCGGATGGTAAGACATGGACTGAAGTTAAAAATATTGCCGGAATCTCTTCCGGAAAAGTGGCCGCCTGTGGAGATAGTGTAGTTGTTATGTATGCAAATGTGTTTGATCAATTAGCAATTACTTCAAGTGATGCAGGCCAGACCTTTTCGGCAACTCCTGTAAGCGTTTTTGTTGGAAGTGCGTACAACTGGGTTCTCCGAGATTTACAATGCGTTAATAATGTTTTCCATGTATCAGCGGATGATAGCGCTTCAACGGGGACCTACAAATATTCTGAAGATTTTGGAGCAACATGGAGTGCTGCCGGGAACCCGACATTGACATCTTTTGCAATGAGAAAGTTTGCTGTAAACGGCGATACGATTCTGGGATTTAATTATGAATCAACAGATCCAACCTTTGTCCGCTCAACAGATAAAGGTTTATCATGGACTGATAATGTTGGCACGATTTCAGGCGCAAGTTCTGTAAATGCGATTGCCTATAACTCAAATACCGGTGTTGTTTTTGCTCCACATGTATTCAGCTTATATAATTGCTATATTGAAAGTTCTGCAGATAACGGTACAACATGGAACGCGTCACCAACGATATTTCCCGGGTGTATATTTACATCAGGTAGCCTTTCACATGTAAAAAGTGGAGATTCTACAGTTCTGGTTCTTGGTTACGATAATACAGAACCGATTATTATCCTATCAACGGATAGTGGAAGTTCATTTAACATTATAACAACAACAGTAACAACAGCATCAATTGGTGGATTTACCGATCTTATTGTCTATTACGAGTGAACCGTAGAGGAAAAGGTACTGTGTTTGAAATTAGAAAAATGATACGAAAAATATCGATTTGGAATTATACTGGAGTCAGGCTTGTGGAATTGCAGGTAGGTTGCTGTAAGTATATAAAAATATAGCTCTTTTCAAGAAGGACTCAGGTGGAGAGGGATCGCATGAGATTCTTTTGAGGGTGTTGTCATGAAAAATTCTGCTCGTTGTTATAATTGCGGAAATCTGAGGGGAGTCAATCTTCTCATAATAAATGGGCTAGCGACAGTTGGCTGAATGCAGGTATTACATTTCTGCTAAAAAAGGAAGGGTGAAATTGGTATTGTTTCGATATGTTGTGCGATTATTTTTACTGACTATAATAGGGCTTGTCGCAAGCTCCTGTATACGGCTGAGTCCGAGCCTCTATCAATCGACTCCGGCGTTGTTTTCTCCGGACAACCTGGCCCCTGTTGCTCACTTTTACGCCTATGCGAACAATGTGAATACATTCTATTCCTATTCAACAAAGGATAAGGTATGGACGTCAAATACCTATACCGGTGTTGCCGGTATGCTGGACAGTGTTGCAAAAACTACCGGTGGATTTGTCGGTGTGGATTATACGCTGAGCACACCCAATACATCGGTATATCTGTCGACAGATGGGTTGAACTGGACTACAAATTACAGTTATGCAGGGACTTCGGGAGTAGCAAAAGTAGCTGCCTGCGGAGACAACGTTGTTGTAGCTTACAATAATAGTATAGGACTGTCTATAGATGTTGTGACCTCCAGTGATGGGGGAGCTACTTTTTCCTCTCCTGTAACGGGAGTCTTTGTTGGGAGTACAACAACTCTTTATGATCTGGTTTGCCAGGATAATATATTTCATATTTCGGTAGGCGGTGCAGGTGTTGTTACTTATAAATACTCAACAGATTTTGGTACAACATGGAATGCTCCGACAACCAATCCCAACAGTTTCAGTAGTGCATTACAAAATCTTGCAATAAATGGGACCAGCATCCTTGGTTATTATCAAAGCACAAGCCCAACGTTATCTCAGTCAATTGATACAGGTAAGAACTGGACGGATACAGGGATTACGATATTCTCCGGCTATAATTATGCCATTGGTTACGCCTCCGGATACTTCTATGCCCCCTATGTAAGTGGTTTCGATGGTGTAATGAATCGATCCAGCGATAACGGCCTCACCTGGGACCCGACACCACCCACCATTACCGGTATTTTTTCCGTCGGTAACATATACAATATTGATGGAGGAGATGGAACAATCGTTGCCGTCGGTCAGGATGCAGGGAATTCGGTAATCATTACGTCAACCGATAATGGGGCAACATTTGCGCGGGAAAATCTAGGATCCGACGGGATCATCCTTGTGGAACTGTTGAAGTTTTACGAATGATTTTGTCCCCGGTGGTTATGTCGACTGATGATGAAATCAGCCAGTGCCGATTAATAAGACCCGGTTCAGAGTTCGGAGAGTTACGCGAGATAGTTGTATTTACCGCCGAACAGGCTCCTTGAGGCGGAAGCATGCAGGGTGCGTTATCTTGGATCCGACGGGCACTCTTCCTTTTCCGGAAAAGAAAACCTTCCCATTATCATTATACGTCAAGCCTGTGACACTCCGGTTGACATAATTATCGATCTGTGATACAGGGCAGAATTATGAGTCTGCGAGCGTGAGTAACGGCCATGAGAAAATCCTATTGATTTTCATGTCAGGTAGTATAAGGGTAGAGGGGTGGGATTTCCGCAATAGGGATCGAGCAACCGAAGGAGGGGCCCAGCGCCACTTTGTTGAGGTAAACATTTATTTATCAATTAAATGAAAGTGGTGCTGGGAAGTCCCTCGGTGGGAGAGCCCGGCCCGGCAATCACTCCCGGTCGATTGTTGATTTTTCCGTAGATTTCAGGAGGAGTGTTGCAGGGATTGCCCTTATTTTGCACAATTATGCAAATAGATATTGACGTTTTTACGGGGCTGCTCACACTCACAGCTGGATTTGTGTCTGTTTACGTAGTTTTACCGGCCAGCCTGTTCTACAATAGATGAAAAAGCGCACTACAAAGAAGAAGACGGTTCAGGAAAGAGATCCTTTAATGGATCACATGAGGTCCGATCGTGAAAAACAGGCCTCCTCCGGAAGTTTCAAAGGAAAGCTGGAACGATACCTGGATTTGATCCACCGCAAGGGGATTCAGAAGCTGACCGTGATGATCATTCCTCATACCGAGAAGAAGATTTTCAATATCCACCTGAATCTATATTCCGTAACCGTGGGTCTCTTCTCTCTTCTCCTCATAATGGTGGTCTCTATTGTCAGCCTGGTAGGCAAGAGCGGGGAATCCATTGAATATTACGACATGGGTCTCACAAATTCCCAGTTCAACGTACAGAGCACCAAGATTGCCGATGAGATTATCCCTCTACATGAGCTTGTTGCAAAATACACCAATACCATTGCTCAGTTGTATCTCAAAATGGATGGCAGTCAGGAAGACCTCGCCGGACAGGGCGGGGATTCCCGTGCGGTTCTGGAACAGGAAGTTGCGGATCTGCAGGATATCATAAATGAGTGCCGCGAGCTGGGTGATGCCTGTGACCAGACTCTTACAGATGACATCCTTCGACGTGTTATATTTCTATCATCTCAGGATAACCAGAGTCTCAATCGAGCTGTGGATCTTTCCGAAAAGATACTGGCCGAGCTTAAGACCCGGGAGAAGCAGAATCTCCTTAAAAATACTCCCAGTATCTGGCCTGTGCAGGGCTATATTCTAGCCCCATTTGGCTGGCAGGTTGATCCCATCCGCGGGCGTAAGATCTTTCTGCAGGGGATCGAAATCGGTACGGTTCCGGGAACTGGCGTTGTTGCAACAGCCCCGGGGACTGTATCGGATGTGGGCTTCAATGATGACTACGGCCTGCACATGTGGATTACCCATCGTTTTGGAATGAAAACCTTTTATGCATATCTGGACAGGGTCAATGTCTCCACCGGTGACCGTGTGACTAAAGGTGACCTCGTTGGTTATACAGGAAAAAGAGACGACTTTCCAGTTTCAGCCTTGTATTATGAGGTCCACGTGGGAACTGTGGCCTATAATCCACATGCCTTTTTAAATCACTTGCAAGACCAATGGCTGATAAAACCGAATCACTGATACTCAATAGCCTTATCGGCGAGGGCTCCGAATTCCGCGGCGAATTCAAGGTCCGCGACCTCATCCGCATTGACGGCTACTTCAAGGGCAACCTCATCACCGAGGGCAAGGTTCTCGTGGGTGGCTCCGGCGTTGTGGATACCGACATCAAGGCCGGTATTGTCGTTGTGGGCGGCGAGGTCCGCGGTTCCATCCATGCCTCTGAGCGCGTCACACTTCTGTCCACCGGCCGCGTTGTGGGCGATATCGTCACCAAAAGCCTGGTCATGGAAGAGGGAACCGTCTTCGAGGGTCGCTGCACCATCAACCGCTGATGCCTTGTTCAACACCATCGGCAAACTTCTTTTCCAGAGTCTTTTCGTAAAAGAAGATAGTCGACTTCCTGCGATCATAGGCAAGGCGTGTCTCGGAGTCCTGCGAAATCTCATCCAGGGCTTCGTGAGCCTTTTTCAAAGCGGGGTTTTTATCTTCGAGTTTTGCCATATCATCCTCCGATAACGAATCTGAATATTCGATAAACGCGCTCCAGATTTCTAGCGGATCGCTGAGTTCAGTAATCGCTGGTTTCAGTTTTTTGAGCTCGATAAAATGAAACTCGATGTCGTCCATCATAGCAATATCAGGGTATTCCACATCAAGTAACCGAAAACATCTATGATAAGTTAAGCCTGGAAATAGATTGAAGTCAACAATATTCACCGGAAAAACGGGTGAAATATCTGTATGTTCCTGGCCCTTTTGTATTCCCTGTAAATACAATCGGAAAGCATAAAACGCAGATCGTTTTGCGAACCCGGCAATCTCATGGGCCTGCATTTCAATATTTATGTCGCGGCTCGTGGAGTCCTTTGCACGAATATCCAGTATGGCATTTTTATCGTCGATGGACTCTCCCGGAAGCTCTGGATTTTGAATAGTCAGTGATTCAATCTGGAAGTGATCGAATTTATGAAAAACCGCATTGAGAAAGTCTATGAGTAGATCGGGCGCAGTCAGGAAGAACTTCTTAAAGGCATAGTCAACTGTCAGAGAGAGCCGCCCGGAACTGTGTATTTCCGATCTATCCATAAACTTATTGTATCATCAATGTGTGACACTGAAAAAACCACCTGTCCTTATTCAGTTGTGGCTTTGCGGCTTCCTGGGAGAAAATCCCTGCGTAAATCGGCGAAATCGGCGGAAAAAAATAATATCCACAGACGGCCAGGATTAACGCAGATTAAACAGCCAGTGAGGAATATTTGTGTGCTGAAGATCCAAAATGGAATCACCGAATACGCAGGTAAGTCGTATAGCATATAAGATATAAAATAAGTAATTAATTTTTATATTATGAAGTCCTGTGTGAAAAAACAGGACGATCTTACACGACAACAGCCCCGGGACGCTAAGGGGAGGCATTAAAGGTCCGCAAGCCCTCTCAATGAACCTATAGAAAGATCCATTTCGACTAGCCTGGTGGCACACTCCGTGGGTTACGCGTGAGAAACTTTGTTTTTAGATCAGAAACGTCGCTTTCAGGCCGGCTATCCGTGTTGATCCTGTCCATCCGTGGTTCATCAATCCACGCAATATTTCATTGTAAGAAAACCTTATCGGGAAGCCCACAACCATCCTTCCTAAATAACCAAATCACTGCATGGCTATCGTTAAAAAAACGTAAAATCCGGGGGGGGGGATAAATCTCCTTGAAAATTCATTGACACATCGTTATTCAAATTGTAAAAGTTATCTGCTAT
Source organism: Leptospirales bacterium (assembly GCA_050295715.1). Taxonomy (GTDB): domain Bacteria; phylum Spirochaetota; class Leptospiria; order Leptospirales; family Leptonemataceae; genus JBNKQE01. Next base: position 12,816 of record JBNKQE010000023.1, on the reverse strand, counting down.
TAATTACCTTCGGAGATACATGCAATGATTCTATCAGGCACACAGGCACACAAAGTCGCGTTTAGCGCAAAATTTGTATTCCTTATAACGATTTTCCTGTCTTTTTCGTTGCTTTTTACATCGTGTAAAAAGGATTCCGAAGATCTTACCATGCTTGGGCTTCTGGCCCTGGGGGGAGGTGATCCGACGGATCCGCCTTCGACCACACCCGGTATTACAGTCTCTCCCGGGACAACAACCTTCTCTGAAAACGGTGGAACCGGCAACTTCGATGTGGTCTTGAATACACAGCCCGACGGGGACGTTGTGATCGATGTAACCGGCAGCGACGATACCGAGCTCCTTGTATCCAAAGACGGCGGAACCACAACCGCTCACAACTTGAGCCTCACCTTTACCGACACCAGCTGGAATACGGCGCAGACGGTGACGCTGGTGGGACAGGACGACGTTGTTGTCGATGGCAACCAATCTGTGACTGTCACAAATGCATTCAACTCGGGCTCCACAGCGGATACAACAGGATACGGATCAATGAGTCCAGTTGATGTAACCATTACCGTGCAGGACGATGAAACAGCCGGTATCACAGTCACTCCCGGGACAACAACCTTCTCTGAAAACGGTGGAACCGGTAGCTTCGATGTGGTATTGAATACACAGCCCGACGGGGATGTGGTAATCGATGTGACCGGCGGCGATGATACCGAGCTCCTTGTATCCAAAGACGGTGGAACCACAACCGCATCCAGCGTGAGCCTCACCTTTACCGGCGCCAGCTGGAATACGGCGCAGACGGTAACCCTGGTGGGACAGGACGACAATGTGGTGGATGGTGATCAGAGTATAACCATCACATATGCAATCAACTCCGGTTCGACCGCCGGTACTACTGGATACTCCTCACTTGATCCCGACTATGTCTCGGCCATCGTGAGTGACTATCTCTCCGCCGGAGATATGGCTACCTATACAGTAAATTCCGTCGATTTCAGGATGGCCCACGTCCCCGGAAAATCGTTTTTCATCGGCAACTTCGACAACCCAACCGCCACTGTCTCGAACGCCTATCAGATCGCTGAGACCGAGGTCACCTACGAGTTGTGGAGCACCGTATACACATGGGCCACAAGCAACGGCTACACCTTTGCCAATGCGGGCGTACAGGGCGGTGGCTCGGGTGGTACCAACCAGCACCCGGTAATCGTCATCAACTGGCGGAGTACCATAGTGTGGATGAACGCGCTGACCGAGTATTACAACGCCCAGAACGGGACGTCGCTGACTCCGGTCTATTACGCCGATGCCAGCTACACCACGCCAATCCGCGACTCAAGGGATGGCGTCTACGGATCCAGTTTAAATAGCACCGCCGGTAGCTTTGATAATCCCTATATCTACGCGGCTATTGCCGGTAATACAGATATGGCCAACAACACGGCTGATGGTTTTCGACTGCCTACTGCCAACGAATGGGAGCTTGCGGCCAGATATATCGACGATGCCAATGGAGACGGTGATATTCTGGATGCGGGCGAGTATTACCCCGGGAACTACGCCAGCGGGGCGACGGCGGATTACAATGACGCTACTGCTACCGGAGCGGTAGCATGGTATATCAGTAACAGCAGCAGCTTTACGCACGAGGTAAAGACCAAAACCGCCAATGCGCTTGGTCTTTACGACATGAGCGGTAACGTATCCGAATGGAACTTTGACTGGAGCAGTTCGTTCAAAATGCTACGCGGCGGAAGCTGGTTAAATACGGCGGAGATCTTGCAGGTGGGCCTTTCTGCCTACAACCCCCCATATGTCGAGCACTCCTTCATGGGATTCCGCCTGTCGAGGAGTCCGTAAACGGCTTTGCCGTTTACGGAAGTTAATGACGAATAGTGAAAAGTAAATAGTTGAGGTTGTTGATAAAAAAAGGCGGGAAGTATGATACTTTTTTGTGTTTGTATTCCTGGTGAAGTAGAGCCCTTTAAGAAATAAAAGCTATTCATTTGCCCAATTAAAGGCCGATTTTGTCAGCAAGATGATCCTCGAGTTTTTCACTCTTCACTGCGTGTAACTGAGTGAGGTGAATTCTTTTACTCGGAAGGTTTTTTTCTTGCCTTACCCCTGAAAAGAAACCATATTGGAACCATATTGGTATGCCAATTGAGTAAATTATGACCAATCTTACTTTAAAAAATATACCGGACGACCTCTATTCGCAATTGAAAAAAGCCGCCGATTTGCATCACAGGAGCCTGAATAGCGAGATTCTGTACTGTGTTGAGCAAACTCTGGGCGCGCGTAAATTTGATATTTCTGAACACCTTGCCATGGCCCGGAATCTGAGAAGAATGACTGAAGTTCACCCAATAACGGATGATGAACTCAATGCTGCAAAGAACCTGGGGCGACCTTGATCGTTGTTGATACGAACATTATTTCTTATCTCTATATTGCGGGGGAGGTCTCGGAGCAGGTTGAAGTTCTTTTGACTGAAGACTCGCACTGGGTCGCTCCGATCCTCTGGAAAAGTGAATTTCGAAGCGTCATGAGTAAATATCTACGCAAGGGATACCTGACGATTGAAAATGTTCTACTCATTATAGATCAGGCTGAAAAATTAATGAGCGACAATGAATACGATATTTCTTCAATTCAGGTTCTGCAACTTGTGAATGCCAGTAATTGCTCGTCTTACGATTGCGAATTTGTTGCTCTGGCTCAGTATCTTGATATTCCTCTCATTACGACCGATAAAAAAATTCTTCAAAGTTTCCCCGGGATTGCTAAATCTATAGATCAATATATCAATTGAGTGAATAGTGAAAAAATAAGAGTGAAAAATGGGGACCGGGTGGTCCACCATGCCCTGCGCTATATCAAGGACAGATTCATGCTCGATCTGTGTGAAAAGATCATCTGCATGGGAGGCGATGGAAAGACCGGACTCCCCATCGGCAATCCCACCAGCCAGTTTTTTGCCAATGTCTACCTGGATGTCTTTGATCACCGGGATAACTACAAATGCAGCCATGCAAAGCTACAATTCGTGAGCGGGAGTTTGCGGAAGGCCGTATCGACTATGCCCGGTACCGGAGCAGCGTGAACAGTCTGCTTTTTTCGGCAGAATGGATCAGGGATTTCTGATCTCTTTCCCGTTTCATTCTTTCTTCATAGACTTCGAGGTATTCGGAATCGCCAGTGAACTTATTGTATTGCTCGTGCCTGATATTCATAGTTAACTTCCCGCAAGACTTCGCCCTTTGCTAGCTTTGCGTTTGGCCAAAAGGGGGCAAACCCGTGAAAAAAAATTAATTACTTGCAAGCATATATCAAATAACATTCAACTCTGTTATTGTAATGAAATGTGTGACACCATTCCCTGTATTCAGGTAATTTTTTAGAAAACCGGACCGGTACCCTCCATGAAAACAAGATCGAATTATTTACAAAATCAGATCCACAGCACTCTTGAATTTTTTAGCTTCGTTTTGATCATAGCCCCGCTGTTTTTTGTGATGGGCTGTGTCGGTGGAACCTGGCAATCAACGATAAGCAGCGGGTTGGTCCTGTTCTTGCTCTCCACCTTTGGCACCGGCTGCCGCAAACTTCTCTCCAACCCCGATATGACCGAAAATTTGCTTCGATTTTTGGTGACCGGCGGCCGGGGTCGTTGTTCCACCCCCCGGGATTTTACGGCGGGATTTGATCTCTCAAAAGACCTGACTGCAGCCGGTGATGGATTCAGGATCGATGGTGGTTATTTTGGTAGTGGGCCGCTTGGAGAAAAGGCAGGATACTCGGTTCATTCTGCCGGCGACGTCAACGGGGATGGATTTGACGATTTGATTGTCGGAGCGCCAGCAAATATTGAGTATTATACTTCTGGATCTAATATTGGAGTTGCCCATGTGGTATTTGGCAGCGCCACACCGGGAAACGTAGATTTGATGACCGGGCTTGCAGGCAGTGGAAAGGGGTTTAAGATTATATACAATGGGATGACAGGTGGTATCCTGCTTGGTCTAACCGTTCGTGGGATTGGAGATATCAATAGCGATGGCCTGGATGATATGATTGTGGGGGCGAATAATGCAAATGGTCTTGCATATGTTATTTACGGAAAGTCGAGCGCCAGCGACATAAATGTAAATCCCTCTACTACAATAAATCCGGCTGATGGATTTAAGATAAGCGCAACATCTCCTGCCGGGCACGGCAAAAGGCATACTCTGGATGGCATCGGTGATTTCAACGGCGATGGGATCGATGATTTTATAATAGGTACTCCCTATACCATTTCAGGTACTTACGGTGGAGCGAAAATTATTTATGGGAAAACGTCGAGTTCATCTTTTACAGATATTGATGCAAGCGCTTCAATAGTATCCAGTGAAGGTCTTAACATAGTTGATACCAAATCTTCTGTTCCCAAACAGCCGGGAAAAGCTGTCGCCGGGGCAGGCGATGTGAACGGCGATGGATTGCAGGATGTGGTCATTGGCGATCCATTGTATGGGCCTGTTTCACCAAACCTACCAGGCCGGGCATTTGTTGTATTTGGCCAGGAGGGAACTCCGGGCATAGATATTGACCTGGATCAAATCGCAACAACTACAAATACTTACGGTTTTATGATACATCCACCCACCACAGCAAATACCAGTTTTGGAATGAGTGTGGGACCGGCTGGTGATGTAAACGGAGATGGTTACGATGATGTAGTGATTGGCTATGGGGGACCGGATAGAGCAGTGTTGATTTATGGATCTTCAACGCCCTTTGCGAATATCGATATGTCCACTCCTGGAACGCAAGGAGTTATTATCGACCATACAAGCGCCGCTTCCAATATGGGAAAGACTGAAACGGTTCACGGCGCCGGCGATATCAACGGGGATGGAGTGTCCGATCTGATTTTGGGTTCGCCAGGTATTGATTCGGGTTCGTACATCGATACGGGGATGGTCTCGGTAGTATTTGGAAATGGGGAGGGGCCTGGTTCATTTGATATATCGGGAATGACCTCCTCTCAGGGATTCAATGCAAAGTTCAGTTCACCAACGCCATATAAGAAAAATACATATTTTATGGGCACGTCTGTTTCTTCTGCCGGGGACGTAAATGGCGATGGATGCGATGATATGATCGTTGGCGCACCGGAAAGGAAAAATACTGGTGGTTACTCAGTAGGCGCTGCTTACGTCATCTTCGGCGGTGTGCAGCAGTAGTCGGGGCAGTGAAGAGTGAACAGATCTTCAGGACAAATATAGATATACGATTGGGAATGAACCCTTAGCGTCCGTGGTGTGAGGAAAAGAGAATTCATAATTGTGTCACACCCAATTGTATAATTTATGGATGGAACAACCAAAAAACGACGAAAACGATCTTCTAAGAGTGATTATGGATCATTGTTTTCAGATTCATACGAAAATAGGGCCTGGTCTTCTGGAGAATTTCGGAGAAGTGAGTTTGAAGAACGGTATCAAATATGATTTCTTCGGGAAAAGATGGATCGAGTCCCTCTCCTTTATCGGTTGCTGTCTTAAAAAGGTTGTCGTAAAAATAAAGTGGTTATATATGGAACGTAAAGCATTTATGTGTTCCCTCTAAAATACAGCCTAAATTGCAGGTTTTCGTATGACTGTTAAAAAAACGTCAAAAAATTTTGTACAACATTCTATTAATTTTTTAAGCTTTATCCTGATCATAGCCCCGCTCTTTTTTGTGATGGGCTGCGTCGGTGGAACCTGGCAATCCACGATAAGCAGCGGACTGGTCCTGTTCTTGCTCTCCACCTTTGGCGCAGGCTGTCGCAAGCTTCTCTCCAGCCCCGATACGACCGAAAATTTGCTTCGATTTTTAGTGACCGGCAGCCGTGGTGGTTGTTCCACCCCACAGGATTTTACAGCGGGCTTTGATCTTTCAAAAGACCTGACTGCAGCCGGAGATGGGTTCAGGATCGATGGGGGGTATTTTCCTGATCTAAATGGTAAATTGGGAGAAAAGGCAGGATACTCGGTTCATTCTGCCGGCGACGTCAACGGGGATGGATTTGACGATTTGATTGTCGGAGCGCCAGCAAATATTGAATTATTTCAAAATCAATCTGTGTCGAATATTGGGGTTGCCCATGTGGTATTTGGCAGCGCCACACCGGGAGACGTAGATTTGATGACCGGGCTTGCGGGCAGTGGAAAGGGGTTTAAGATTATTAATGATTCCCTTGCTGGTATTACTTTCTTAGGTGAAACTGTTCGTGGGATTGGAGATATCAATAGCGATGGCCTGGATGATATGATTGTGGGGGGGTATCTTCTAAATGCTGGTGGTGCATATGTTATATATGGAAAGTCGAGCGCCAGCGACGTGAATGTAACGGCAATGGTCTCAACTGATGGATTTGCGATAAACGCATCGTCTAGCTTTACCAATCACGGTGCTGTGCATACCCTGGACGGTGCGGGGGATTTCAACGGCGATGGGATTGATGATTTTATCGTCGGCGTTCCGGGCATTGGCGGTGCGCGTATCATTTACGGGAAACCATCCGGTTCGTCCTTTGCTGATATTGATATAAGTACCGGCGTATTTACGTCGGGCATTGAAGGACTTGAAATAACGGGAGCCGGGGGTTCGTCTGTGGCAGGAGCCGGCGATGTGAACGGGGATGGATTGCAGGACGTCATCATCGGCGATCCGAATTACACACCTTCAACATTTACCATTGGTCGTGCTTTTGTTGTGTTCGGTCAGCCTGGCACTCCAACCATACCTATTGACTTAGCGAAAGTTGCATCTGGTGCAGACACTGCCAGTGGATTTATGGTAATGTTAGATGACAACGTATCAAGTTCGCAGTTAGGAACAAGCGTGGGACCGGCGGGCGATGTGAATGGGGATGGTTTCGATGATGTGGTGATTGGATATGGAGGAAGTAATAACGCTGCATTGATCTATGGATCGGCTGCACCCACCAATGTAACCACGACTCTTTTACTCCCCGCTAAAGGAGTCGTGATTGTTGGGCCTTTGGGGCTTGGAAATAATGAGTCTGTTAACACAGCCGGCGATATCAATGGCGACGGATTGTCCGATCTGTTATTTGGTACTCCAGATTTTATGGACACGGCCCAGTTTCAGGGCGCCGGATTTGTTCTATTTGGAGATTCACAGGGATTGCTGACTCCCAATCTTGCCTCACTGGGATTGGGAATGGGTTTTGCCATGCATGCCCCAACGATTGAAGCAAGTAGTTACCTTGGAAAATCTGTCTCTCCGGCAGGGGATGTCAATGGGGATGGATGTGATGATATTATTCTTGGAGCGCCAGGGGTCTGGAAAGATACTAACAGTAATGCAGGTTCAAGCTGGGTGATTTTCGGCGGTGTGCAGCAGTAACCTTTCCTTAATAGATTTCGCATGATCCTGCGCCAGGGACCGGCGAGACAGCCCGATGCCTGGTTCTACTGTCCCCGGCTGCAGACCTATAAACTAATTTTACGAATACCAGAGATCACTCCAGGCAGCGGGCTGGCAGCTTCAGGGCCCGGTCCAGCACCACTCTGCGTTTGACTCATTCGCGGAATTTTGTAAAATATATTTCGCAGAGTGGTGCTGGAGGCGCCCAAAAGGATATTCACAGGAATACCAAATCGGTAGCCGATCTTCGTTATGGACACGGATTTGCCCCCTGCGGGTGGGTGGATTGGCTGGAGGGTTTTTTCGTGCCCGTTATTCGGGAGTGCTGTGCGGTCGATTTGACTCTGTATCATATACGGTGAATTCTGTCAAGGGAGAGTGTCACAGCTTTGTGGTAGAATGATAATGGGCAGGTGTCATTTTACGGAGCTTGCAATTTTGCTATTCTCTCTTGCGGGTCTGAGTACACCTTGATAATTCTCATAAAAGAAGAAGGGTATCGCAAAAACCAACGTTAAATAAGTGTTTTTTGGTAAGTTGTTCAGAATAAAGAAATATCTTCTTGAAGTATTCATAATATCAGCGTTATATAGTAATCAACTCTGGATTGTCGGGACTGTAATCGATCTGGATGGAGACGGTCAGGGTGACGGAGTTGATATAGATGGCGACGTCAAGCGTGGATATTCCTGCCGGAACCTATGCCGTGGCTCAAAATGTAAAGATCACCTGCTCCGATGATGTGGCTCCTGGCGGCATTGCCTATACCCTGGATGGATCCACTCCCACTTTCGATCCGGTCAATGGAACGATTACACTTCCTCCATCGGTGTCCGTCACCATCGGAAGCGGTGGGAATGGCGATTATACCCTGAAGTATCGCTGCCGGGATCTTGCAGGAAACCTGGAAACCGAAAATTCATCTGTATATACCATCGATGACACAGTTCCCACCGTTGCGTATACAAATCTGACTTCCGCTTATTTGAGCAACAACGCCGGCGCCTCAAACAGTGTATCGTTTGATTGGACATCCGATCGCGACGGAACTTACTCAATACGCACCAATGCCACCTCCTGCACCGATGGAACGGTATTTGCAGCATCCTCCGTAACAGCAAGCGCAACAAACAATGCAACGGTCAATGCAACGGTCAATGCAACGGTCAATGCAACGGTCAATGCAACGGTCAATGCAACGGATCTCAATGTTGGTTCAAATCCTGTATGGATCTGCGTAACCGATGGCGCCAATAGCCTGGTGGGATACACGAGTTTTACACTTACGAGAGACGATACCGCTCCCACTGTTGTCAGTTCAACCCCCGATGATACAGCAGTGGACGTGAATCCGACCCTCGGGACCATTACCGTCACATTTGACGAGTCAATGGATACCAGTTTGACTCCGACCCTTACGACAAAGGCTTACAACGGTAGTTCGTATGTGAGCGTCCCCAATACGGGCACCGTAATTCAGTGGCTGAATTCCACAACCCTGCAGATTTCATTGAGCTGGGTTTATTTTCCCGAAGTATCGAAGATCCAGTGGACGCTGGCGGCAGCCGATATGAAGGATCTTGCGGGAAATGCGATTGCTGCCAATGTGCAGCGGACCTTTACCACAAACAGCCGCAATACCTACTTCCCCATAGCCGATACGGAGCAGACGTTGTGCTACAATTCCAGTGCCTCCATCGCCTGTGGGAATACCAGCTATCCCCGTCAGGACGCCGACTATACAGATACCCCCAATGCCCGAAGCTACACTGGACCAACGCAATACGGGGCAACGACCGACTACACCACCACTGATAATGTGACCGGGCTAGTCTGGAAGACGTGCAGCGAGGGGCAGACGATCGGAGGAAGCCTCGATTGTAAAGGGGTGAGTACAACGTCACCTTACGGTGCAACGACAGCCACCTGGTACAATGCTGTCAATGGATGTGCTGCCCTCAATACGGCAAACAGCGGTGCAGGCTATGCGGGTCGCACCAACTGGCGGCTGCCCACAAGGGCAGAACTGGAAAGCCTGCCCGACTACGGAACTTCGGCCAGCGCTAAGATCGATGCGACCGCATTTCCGGGGACAGTTGCGAGCCGTTACTGGTCGGCCTCTACGTATGTTCCGCTTCCAGACCTCGCGTGGAACGTCTACTTTAACGTTGGCGACGTACACTACGGCAATAAGACGGCTAACTACTGTGTCCGTTGTGTGTCCGCGGGACCGTGATCCGGCGTAGCCGTTTGTTATTTGAATTTTTGGTTATGATTATGGTAAGATACGAACATCTACCGATGGGAATGAATCCTTTGCAACCGTGGCGTGAGGGAATAAAGAGATGAATAAACGGAGAATAGAGTATGAAAATGTGGAATTTGCAAAAACTCTCGGTGATTGTGTCCATACTGGCTTTTGTCGCTTCGCCGCTGCTGGCAAACAATTTTACCGACAACGGGGATGGTACGGTTAGCGACGCCACGACCAATCTTCGCTGGCAGAAGTGCAGTGGAACGGAAGCGCAGGGCAGTATCAGCGTTGATAACAGCTACAATGCAACGTGCAGCGGCACGGAGATTTTCTATAACTGGGCGAATGGTTTGAATTACTGTAAGAATCTAACACTTGCGGGAAAAACCTGGAGATTGCCTTCGGTGAACGAGCTGAAAACGCTTGTGGACACAAACCAATCGGCGGCGCCTTACATCAATCAATCCGTTTTTCCGGGGACAGTTGCGAACGTTTACTGGTCGGCGTCTACGTATGTACCCAATACAACGCTCGCGTGGATCGTCAGCTTCAACAGTGGCTATGTGGTCGACTACAATAAGACGTATAGCAACTATGTCCGTTGTGTGTCCGCGGGACCGTGATCCGGCGTAGCCGTTTGTTATTTGAATTTTTGGTTATGATTATGGCAAAATACGAACATCTGCCCCTGTAGAGAGCGGCTATGGATCTTGCCGTTTTCATGGAAAACCAGGTAAGGCGTATGGGTCGTTACGATAAACATACGATTGGGACGGAGCTCAGAAAGCCCACCATTTCTTTAAAAACTGCAAGTTTCGTAAGCTCATTGGCTCTGTTGCTGTTGTGACATTTCTCCCTGTCTCCTTTACTTGTTCTGTGTTTGAGTCCAACCCCCTTGTTTAACAGGCTATCATGTGTACGTAAAAACATGTAGACACTTCTGGTTGAAAATGCTGGCTGTAATAAGTAAAAGTCTGTAAGTATTCAAGTTCGCTTATGAAGTTAAATAAAATTAGCAATTATCTCTGCTGGACACTAATATTACTAAAATAATATCAGTCATATAAGCTTACAGGCTAATTCTGTACTGCGAGACTGGTAATTATGAACTCAAAAACACCCTCAATCTGGCGAACCTTTCGATCCATAATCGGCTTCTTTCGTTTTTTTAGTTTTATTCTAATAATTTCACCATTGTTTTTTGTGATGGGCTGCACGGCGGGCACCTGGCAGTCCACTGTAACCGGTGGTCTTCTATTCTTTATGCTTTCCACCTTCGGTGCAGGATGTCGAAAGATGATTACCGCTCCGGATGCCACCGAGAATCTTCTGAGGTATTTTATTGCCAGATACGGATTTGGAGGATGTCATACCCCCCAGGATTTTACAGCCGGGTTTGATCTATCCGGTGATCTCACGGCTACAAGCGATGGTTTTCAGATCCTTGGTGGTTATCCGGAGTTCTCTGGAGAAAGCACTGGATCCTCTGTCCATGCCGCCGGTGATGTAAACGGGGATGGGTTTGATGATGTAATCATTGGCGCACCAGATCACAAAACGTATTTCAATCCTTCTACCTTTCAAACCGGACAGGCATACGTTATTTTTGGCGGTGATTCCCCGGGCAATGTGGATCTTACATCAGATCTTGCTGTTTCCGGAACCGGTTTTGGTATTGAATATTATATTAATGCACTTGCGTATCTTGGCGGTGTTGTTCGCGGGATTGGCGATATCAATGGTGATGGGTTTGACGATGTGATTGTTGGTGCTACGAATAACTCTGGTCAGGCCTTTGTAGTCTTTGGCAGTGCGGATCCCGTGAACCTGGATGTGGGTGGCCTTACCGGCAGTAATGGTTTCAAAATCTATTCAAGTAGCGGCGCTACAGGTATGGGTGGGCAGCACACCATGGATGGTGCAGGGGACTTCAACGGAGACGGAGTTGATGATTTTGTGATTGGAACGCAGTCTCTTTTTTTAACCGGTGCTTTATCCGGTGGGGCAATAGTCCTTTATGGAAAAGCTGCCGGTGATCCATTCTCCAATATAGATATAACTACATATTCGTTTTATTCCGGATCTGAGGGAATACAGATTGTAGGTACGGGTTCCAATGAGGGGAAAGCCGTTTCCTCGGCCGGTGATTTCAACGGGGATGGGTTGATGGATGTTGCCATAGGTGCGCCTACATCATATGCTAATTTCGGCGGTGGCTTTATCGTTTTTGGGCAAAAAGGAACACAAACTACCGATATTTCACTCAATACAATACTGGGTGGAGATAATACGAACGGTATTGCTATAAACGGCAATACCCCAGATAGGAATTTTGGAAATAGTGTTTCGAGTGTGGGGGATATCAACGGGGATGGCTTCGATGATGTTATCTTTGGTTATGCGTATGGGTATGATAAAGGAATCGTAATTTATGGCTCTGCAAGCCCGACAAACATTAATCTTTCGACCCTGACATCCAGTGATGGATTTACAGTAACCTTTACACGATCTGGTGATACTGCAAGTTTCGGTAACTATGAATCGCTTGGTGGCCCGATTGATATCAACGGAGATACATACCCTGACCTGCTTGTCGGTCAGCCTGGATTTGATGATCTAAGCGGTCCCTTTTATTATGACTCTGGAGCAGTCGGTTTTGTCTTTGGAAGCGGTAGTGGGATTGGCGATGTAGATCTTTACGGACTATCATCCACACAGGGCTTCACAGTTGAATATGCTATTGGTAATGACTCTCGACTGGGTCGGTCTGTCTCTTATGCGGGTGATATCAATGGGGATGGCTGCGACGATGCCATAGTGGGTGCTCCGTCAGTGACCAGGGATGGGTATACCTGGGTCGGTGCCTCCTGGGTGATCTTCGGCGGGGTTCAGCAGTAATAGTCAAACATTGATGAACGTCCCCGGCTCAACGTATACCCTCCCGCGCCAGGGACCGGCGAGACAGCCCGCAAATACAATACTTTGATGTAATAAATTTCGGTATTTTGCAGGAGTTCCTACAATTGATGCGGGCTGGCAGCTTCTGGGCCCGCTCCAGCACCACTCTGCGTTTGACTCATTCGCGGAATTTTGTAAGATATATTTCGCAGAGTGGTGCTGGAGGCGCCCAAAAGAGTACT
>JBNKQE010000022.1:0-24827 GCA_050295715.1 Leptospirales bacterium | reverse complement strand
AAGTCTTCTTCGAGAAATTATCTTGAATGACAATCAACCGCCGGAGGTCAAAGCCTCTATCCAGACCAATGCATCCACACTGTCCGACACACTGAATCTGATGGACCGCCAGTTTCAAGTGTATGTGGAAACGGCATCGGATACATCACTTGAGCGAGAAGCTATCCGTCTGGAAAGAAGGTATTTTCAATCCCAGGGGGATCGTCATCATATTGAATTCATTCGCCTCAAACGCTTTTACGAAAAAATAAAAACTTTCAATGAACAGGCGAAGAATATTTGGCGCGAAGTATACCGTGTAATGGATCAACTCTCTTTGATCCAGGAGACAGCTCACCTGGTAGATTTGCTTGGGGAGGACGCACTTAGAACTGTATTCTCTCTAATCAGAAAAACGGACAGTTTTCTTGAAGCACTTCGATTCTACATGAAAGCAGAAAGTGATTCTTACGATTCAGTAACAAATTCATACAAATTAAATATTACAATTCAACCATCCATCCGCTATACGAAGAAAGGTTTTTTTGGAGAAGAGGATGTCTCAGAATTTGCTGCTCCGCAGGAAGTTGTAGAAGAAGAAATCGATAAGGAAGTCCGCCCCGAGGATTTTTCAGGATCGATTGCCCGAAATATAATTATTGAAACACGCGAAAGACGTTTGAGCAGTGCAGGTATTATTTCCGTACCAATACTGGGCAGCAGGGATTGGAATCGTACAACTCATTATCGCATGGAAATTACAATTGGTGAGTTTAATGCGTCTTTGAAATTATTTGAATCTGCATTCTTCGTCTCAATTGATGGCAACTTGAATTCTTCTGATATTACGCCCGCATCTGCAAGAGAGAAGAGAGGAACCGGAAGTCATATGACTGCTCCATATCGCAATCTTGTAAGGAATGCACTTGATGATATCGTATTTATAATAGTAACAGAGGACTTCCCGGGAATGGATAAACCGGAGGTCTTCCTGTACCATTGCGGCCCTCTTGTATTGTTCAACATCCTGCTTATCTATCTTCAAAATAAGAATGCCGGTGAAATTTTCTATTTGGATGACTCTGGTAATATTGTTAGAGAGTTTCCGATTAATTTTCTAAAACGTCTGTATATTGAGTGGTTTACAGATCGTTTTTATAACTTAAAAGGGGAAGATGTGGACTCTTATATTGGTTTTTCCGGAATGATAGAAATGGTAAAAAAAGATTATCGGATTCTGGAGTCGGCCGGTGAACAAAGACGGAAGCGGGAAAGTCGAAATACAAGCTACAATAGTCTGCGAAAATGGTTACGAGACCACCGAAATGAAATTTTCGGTGCCAGGAAGGTTGAAATCTTCAAACGATTCCTGAGGGGAACAGTTTTCACAGATGAAACGGATGCAGAATTCATGGAGAAATTCCTGTCCGGTGATTTTAATAGAAATTAAATATGAATCCAATAAAGAACCAACCTCTTCCGCCTGAAAACATCCTGGAATATACGATGAAGCTTTCAGAGAAAGCAGCTGAAATTGGAGAAGTCCCGGTCTCCACTGTTCTCTGCAGTGTTGATATTAATGGTAACTCTGAGAACCTGTCTGAAAAGAGTGAAACCTGGACAATAATAGCCAGTTCAGCCAATCAAGTAATTGATAAGTCCGATCCAACCGCTCATTCTGAAATTCTGGCTATAAGAGAAGCTGCCAGAATTTCAGAAAATGAAAGGTTAAATGACCTGATAATGATAACAACCCTCGAGCCCTGCTTGATGTGCACCGGAGCCATCATACTCGCAAGATTAAATGCTGTGTACTTCTTTGCCCCGACCCGCAAAGGTCCCGGGATGAGAGAGATACTCAATAATTCTCGCAGTGGGAGTCATTTCAATCACTACCCGGATGTTATTCATCTTGAAAAATATGAAAAGAGAGCCGCTGAACTTCTTAAAGATTTTTTTAAGATCAGAAGATAAACCGTAATATCATTGAAGTTCTTTTGTTGACTCCCGACATGCCTCCACAAAAATTGCAGTCAGCAGATCTCTGGAGAGGTGTCCGAGTGGTCTATGGTGCGCGCTTGGAAGGCGCGTGTGCGCAAGCACCGAGGGTTCGAATCCCTCCCTCTCCGCAGCATTTTCATACACTCCCGCAATCACTCATTCGTCCGATACAATCCAACAATGTTACCAGGTAACCGAGGAGTGGGAGGGTGAGAACCCTCGTCATAAACGAGGTGTTCGCACATGCCATGTGCCGCAAGGCACATATAATAATGCGAGCTTAAGCCGGAGACGGCGTAGCGAGCCACCTTACATGTCACGAGCGCTGAAGCGCGAGTCATCCCGGATTCTCCGCAGCATTTTCATATTGTATTAAAAGAATGAAAAGAAACCGCCATCTTCTTTATCTTTTAGAACCTCATCTGCATCCGGTTTGAAATCATAAAGTGTTTCAAGATATTCCTGGTATGGGAAACGACTTCCTTTTTTATCATTCAATGCAATTTCCGCATAGCGTGCCCATGCTCCGCCCGCTGTAGAGGAACCGCCTCCGGGAAAGGGAGCACCTTCATCCTGTCCAACCCAGACAACATCTACTTCTCCGGGAGCCATACCTACAAACCATGCATCATGTACTCCACGTAATCCGGGAAATTTTTTTCTCACTTCGCTTACTGTCTGCACAGTCCCGGATTTTCCTGCAACTGGAAACGGGAGGTAATCAGGATTCTTATTTCGCGCTCTGCCAATCCAGGATGCTGTTCCATCATCCATCTCAATAACACTTCGAAGTAAATGAACCGCGCGAGCTGCAGACTCACCTGAGATCACTCTTGTATTACTGAGGACCGGTTCTGTTCCATCCCAGAGAACTTTTCCATCATTATCTTCAATTTTAAGAACGATACGAGGCCGAACCACGTAACCATCATTGAGCAGGGTTCCAAAAAGTCGTGCCAGTTCAAGCGGAGTCGTCTCACCACTACCAAGTGCCAGGGTTAATGAATCCTTGAAACGCTCTCTCTGTTCAAAAAAACCCAGCTCAAGCGCTTTTCCCATGGCATCACGCAAAATCTCAGTACCCATTTCATTGAGTGTCTTTACAGCTACTGTATTACTGGAAACGGCAACGGCCTTGCGCAATGACATATCTCCATATGGATCTTTATACCAATTTTTCGGAGAGTATCCGTTTATATTAATTGGTGAATCATTCACCCTGGAATCAATATCCAGAAATCCCTGATCAATAGCAAGAGCATAAAGAAAACCTTTAATCGCTGACCCGGGTTGACGGAGCATCTTCCAGACTCTTCGAGTCATACTTCCGCCTTCACTTATGGAATATCCGCCAACAACTGCAAGGATATCCCCGGCAGTAGGATCAATTGATACCATTACTCCATTCAACCGTGATGCTATTTTTCGTAACATCTTCGGATCCGCTGTCTCATTGACAATTTTCTGTCGAACATCTTCAACAATAGATCTCACGGCCATCAGAGCCGCTGCCTGTTTCTGCCTATCGATTGTAGTGTATACCGTTAATCCACCCTCTCTGATAAGATCCTCGTCAAGAATATTATACAGGAACTCTCTTACATACTCATTGGCGGCCGGAGCAGGATGATGCAATCGGAAATCCCTGCTCGCTCCATAAGCTCCCACAGATCCCGGGTCGGGATTTTCGGGGTTAGTATCAACACCATATCGATCAACAAACTCATTAATATAACGATCGACATTGTTCTCTCGCAGCCAGCCATCACGCACGAGAGTATTCATCACCATCTTCTGTTTTTTTAATGATTCCAGTATATTGTTCTGGGGACTGTACCGAACAGGGCTGGGAAAGAGACCGACAATCATCGCAGCTTCTGCAGGTTTTAATTTTTCCGGAGGTTTACGAAAATAATACCATGATGCCTCAGCAGCTCCAATACGCCCTTCTCCCATATAAATATGATTTAGATAGAGACACAGTATCTCATCTTTGGATAGAAGATACTCAAGCTGAAAAGCAGCCCAGGTTTCATAAATTTTTCTGTACAGGGTATGACTTCTGTCTGTAAAAATATTCCGTGCCAGCTGCATAGAGATGGATCCGGCTCCCTCTCTAATGGACAGTGCGATTATATTATTTACAAAAGCACGTGCAACTCCTCTTAAAGAAATGCCTGCATGTTCATAAAAATAACGATCTTCTGATGAAACAGCCGCTCTGCTAATCCAGACCATATTGCTGCAGGTATTCATATTGACCCTTGTATCTTTCTCCGGTAAAATTTCTCCGATTAATCCGCCGTCACGATCGAGTACGCGTATCAGAGGTTTTGGCTTATAATCTCCTTTTCCGTACAGCCACTCTTTTTCGCGTGTGATTCTACTTACGATTTCTTCGCGATCCAAAAAGAATTTTATACTTACGCCGGCAGTATATAAAAATATAAATATACCAAATATAACAACGGTTACCAGAAATGTCTTAACAGGTGGAAAAAGCACGAGCAAATGCTCGAGTATTTTTCCGGCCCGTGTTTTAATTAATTTATTATATTTTTGTTCAATTCTATTTATTAGTCTCATTCTATTTCCGAAACATTTTCATCTGTCATTGTATTTTCTTCAGCGCTATCAGGAGACTCTTCTTTTAATTCAGCATCGCCTTCCACTTTATCCCCCAAACCCAGGATCTCCTCTGCACGAGTCGAAACAGGCGCGCTTACCGTTTCTATCAAATTTTCAAGACCATCTCTGGCTTTTTTTTGATCAGATTCAGATGAGCTTTTAAGTAATGTGCTTAATTGATTCAGGCGGACAGCAGCAGCCACCAGATCCGCTTCTGTGGATAATGTTCTCGTATCTTTTTTGATCCAGCCACGAAAATACGTCTTATCCTTCCAGGATCCGCCGCTGATTTCGACCCAATCACCATTATTGTATTCTTCATTTTCAATGAAGACAACAATGGCAGGCTTAATAAACTCCTCTCCACGGCCCATACCGGAAGTTATGCTCGGTCTCTTATACAAACTGACGGAATCACTCAGTATAACACCGGAGCCAATTGCAAGATGTCGTGCTTCGAGAAAACCTGTCTCACCATCAGCCAGTTCGACCTCTGCCAATTCTCTCTCTTTCCCTTCTTTCGCTCCGGGATAATTTTTTATATTTATGATTTTTACTCTCTCTGCCTTTTCCAGAGTTGCCAGCCAGTCTTCTTTTTTCACGGAACCTGGCTTTTTATAAACTGAAGCGCGATATCGAGCTACCATAGTCTCAGAAACCTTCTTGCTTGATGAATCATTCTTATCGCAAGAAATAACAGCTCCCAGTATTAAAAGTATGCCAAGAAATCGAAAAATCATATGTCTCGATTTTCGTTTCATTTTATATTTCCTTACCATTTTAGATCTCCCGTTTTATCAAAATTATATTTTATGGATGGCAATGAAAAACCGGGAAAACCAAAATTGGCCCCCCCTTCCAGATCATATTTTGCAGATCCGCCACTCAAACTTCTAACAAAGGTTAAACCGAGATTGGCAATTGGAATCCCGCTTCTAATTCTGAGGATAGACGTTCGACCCAAATTTTCAACTGACATTGCTTCACCGGAAAGAATTCTTCGTCCATTAAGTTTGAAACCATATGATAGATTTTCTGCTTGAAACTCAGCTCCAGCTCGATTCGTAAGAATCAGATCAAATACAGCCTGAATTTCACTATCACTTCCCGAACCAGTGAGAACACCTCCCAGCGAAGCCAGAGTATTTCCACCGGATAATCCCATAGAAAAATTTACAATATTCACTTCAGGATATATTGCCGGAATATCAATCTGCTCATTAAATTTCAACTTCAGTTGATTCGGTAACTTAGTTTTTCCCGTAAATTTTGAGGTATCCAGCGCAACACTACCTTCCAGTTTAACCGGAATCCTCTCAACATTTTCCAGATTCATATTTAAGATTCCGGAAAGAGCACTGAAAGGAATTTCAAAGTCAATGTTTAATGGTATACTGGATAGCGCTCTTATATTCTCTACAGGAAGCTCCCACTCCGTCAACGGAACCGATTGGATCGAGATTCTTCCTGTAAAATTACTGGAGGGTATGGTGATTGGAAACGGATTATCAAGGACCACCACCGCCCTGAGCTTGATCTTATTTGCTTCCAGAGAGCGAAACTCAATCCTTTCCAGAGACAGCTCAGGTTTTCCGGATGGGATAATGCTGCTCAGGGCAGCACAAGAGTTTGAGATGATCAAAAAAATCGACAGTAATAAAACGGTATATGTCTTCCGAATACTCAGTGACTGTATATTTTCCAAAATATTATCCATCTTAATAAACTCCTGTTCATTACCTAAAATATATATATAATCTAAATGAGATATTCTCAGTCCCATGTCCACGCTTTATTACACAATAAATCTCATAACCTGTAAGTGATCTGTATTACTGTCGATGTCATACACAATCTTTCGAGGACAGTTGTTGTACATGCAACATTCCTATCATACAGTAGAAGCAGTATTTCTCTTTTAATTGAATTAATTCTCAATTACTCATATCATAAAATGTAATACCGTGTTATCTTATATTATTCGCAAGATCCTATTCGTTCGTTCGACCGGCCAAATATCAATATCAAAGCTACTCCTATTGTCCTATGGGAAATCGTAAGTAACCAGCACGAGTCGTAGAATCACCAATAATTACAGTGAAAATGAATTCTCACTCCATTGCACAGGTTTCGAGCATGATTTGATCAATTACTTTAGGCAAGGAGAAAAAAGTAATTTCTCAGACGTAAAAATTTAAATTCTTATTTTCTATGATAGCCATACTGGAAGAGTGGAACTGGCTGGCATTAACCATGACTTATATTTTCCTGTATTTTGTTTTCTTTCTGGGGCATGGTAGCTATTTTTCCACTCTCAGCCCATTTGTTTTACAGCACTATGGAGAAAATGCCGGACTTGTTTTTACGGCAGGACAAATCGCATTTCCTCTGGGATATTTTTTTACCGGGTTTTTCTCTGATAAATTTCGTGTTCTACGATCTTTTCTTGTATTATCTCTTTTAATACATGCACCGGCTCAGTTCCTTTTTTACAGCGGTGATCTTTTTGGAAATAACCTGGCTGCCGGAATTGTCTTCAGTGCTCTAAATCGATTTCTTTTCGCAGTAAACTTTCAATTAATCAGTATTGCAACACTCGAGTCAGTAGGTACTGTAAGGTTCGGTAACGTTCGGTCATGGGGAACGGTTGGCTTTTTCATTATACATTTACTTCTATTCGCTCTGGAAACGTCTGGTGGATACCCGGCATTCCTGTTTCCGGTCGCCGACAGTGCATCTATTACCGGGAAATTCGGTGGAGTCCTTCACCTTATTACTGCTCTTTTTGCCCTGCGGATTCACAGGTATCGTAATTCCGAGGAGACCTACTATTTTAAAGAAGCCCTGGCACTACTGAAAGCACCCGGAATAAAAATATTTTTTGTATTATCATTTTTATTCTTTTTTTCATATCAAATCGTAGATTTTTACCTTGGTAGTTTTCTTGAGCAAAACGGCGGGATGTCCAGTGTATATGCAGGATGGTCACTGGCGGTAATATTGGAGATTCCATTTCTTTCCTTCAGTGGAAAAATATTCAAAAGATATGGTGTCAAACCGCTGCTTTTGTTATCACTTTTTGCGGGGACTCTGCGTTTCGGATGGTTGATTATCTATTCAATGGGATTCAACGGTGTGCCGATTATTTTTTCACAAATTTTACACGGTATACATTTTACGGGGTATTATATGGGAGCTATTTACTGGATGCGAAATAGTTTTCCGGATCATCTTTACGGCACGGGATATGGGGCTTATGTAATTTTTGCAACCTCGCTTGGCGCAATCCTTGGCAGTATTACTTATGGTTTATTACTATTCTCGAAATGGAATCAAGAATTTACAAATTACTTTATCGGTACAGGATTGATTGATACAACATCCGATTCATTTCAATTCATACCACTCTTTTTACTCTCACTGACGCTACACGCAATCATTTTCGTTACATACTTTTATATTAAAACTCCTCAATAAACAGAATCACAATTAATTTGTGTTGAACCTTATAGAGCCTGAATTTACGTTGAACTTGAATTGATGTATTATGAGACTGCGGCATCTATACAGAAAATGGAGAATGATTAGACCCGGTATTCGCAAAATGCTCATAGCAATTGCGGTCATGGTTCCACTTGTAGTCATTTACCAGCTGATAACACAACCGGCATTTGTTGAGAAACAGGTTCAATCATTTATTGAGAGCAATACAGATGCTAAAATTGATCTGCATGTAATTCGCGCCAGTATGTTTTACGGTTTTGAAATCCAGGATCTGTATCTCAGAACAAATACGGGAATACCGATATTCAAAGCTGACTCATTGCAATTATCCCTTTTCCTTCCTGGTTTTTTATCGGGACATGTCGGAATTCGAGAATTTAAAGTTATAAATCCTGTGGTTTACATAATTAAAACAGGCGATTCTTTTAATTTCAACGCAATATTTCACATAAAGGATGACCGTGAAAAACCTGACTCAATACTGCCGGAAATTATAAATTTATACTTACCATTCAAATTCTATGCAAACATATCTATTAATAATCTCTCAGTCCATTACAGCAGTATCGATGATACAACTTCGCCTTCGCTTGAGGTGAAACATATAAATTTACTCTTCGCTTTCATTACAAAAACATTCAGAAAACTCCCTTTAACGATGGAGATACTTGATATATTTGATACAATAGTTCTTGCTGCGAATCCTTTTAATCCAATCAATATTGATTATGAGAATATTGCAAATATCAAGGGTTCAGCGGTCAGCGGTCTTGTCTTTTTTAAGGAATCCGGAACGACAAAAACCGAGTTTTTGTCCCGTCTTAAAATTGAAACAGATGAACTGAGGGCTATTCGCAGTGGACTGCTTTCTTTTCCGCTGGATTATAATTTATATTACGATACATCATACGACTCTGAAACCGACACATTCTTGCTTAATAAATTCTCTTTGCAACATGACAGTAAACCTCTGTTGAATATTCGTGCTCGAGTTGAACGCGTGAGCACAAACGAACGGCACCTTGAACTATCTATTCTCGATTCAATTATTGATCTGGACAACCCTGGAAGAATTTTCAATATTCTCCGCCCGCAAGGCTCTTCACCGTTAAACCTCGGAGGACAAATTTCTATAGAGTCCATGAATATTCGCGGATCAATGGAGCAATTACGAATTGATGGTAAAATTCTTGGAAATCATATTCGTTTTTCCAGCGGCAATACAAATCATTACATTTCGAATCTGGACCTGGATTTAAACGGAGGAATTGATTTATATCGAATACTTCGTACTACGGATCAACCCGTGGGATATGATAAAAACCGTCGTCTTGCCTTTAGAATCTTTCATTATCTTAACATTCGAAGCATGAAAGGATATTACAATGGAGCTTTGATTGATGCCAGCGGTAGAATTGAGCCTGAGACTGGAATTCATCTAACGGCCCGCATAAGCAATCTATTGCTGGATCCCTTCTCCAGCCCTTATTTTATGGGAAAAGGATTTGCATTATTAAATTTCAATTCTACTGAAAATTTTGACACAGTTAGATTTGATGGTGAAGTTGGCGTTCGCAATGCTCAATATTCAATTCAACGTTCAAGATCGGCAAGAAACGATTTGGCCTTAAATGCAGCTGGAATAGTCTATCTTACGAAAAATAATATCGCCCTTAAAATTGATCGTGCTATTTTGAAAACTCGTAACGAAACAGGTGACCAAACCGGTCATCTTGACATGTCGGGATTTTTGAAATTTTCAGGGATTCAGGACTATAGAATCAGAATTAATTCTCTGGCCATAGCTTATGACAGAATGCATCCAACTTTACCGGATAAAATTCAGTTTATAATGCGACCTTATAGAACATACCTATCGCAGGGAGCAAATCTTAAGTCTGATTTCCATCTTCTAATGGATGACAGATCAACTTCACTTGCCGGTAATTTAGAAATGGGAATTCCGTTTTTACAAATAGAGGATCTCAAACTCAAAACGGATATAGCATATTCTAAAACCAGCATGATTTTTAAAGAACTGTCAATTGAAGCTCTCCGAAAAACACTTGTATCGCGACTGGAAGGAGAAATGCACAGATCCAGTGAAGGGGGAACCTGGAAGCCAAACCTGGACTTTCGTCTTTCTATGCGAAGGGATCACATTTATCCAATTCATGACCAACTCAGCATGAAAGGAAATCTGAGTATTGCTATGTCGTTGAGTGATAATATTGCCAGGGGACAGATTAATATGGATAATATTGATCTGATCCTTAACTCAAGCGGCTGCAATGGAATCCAATCACAGGGAAGCAAATCCAAATGCACTATATGGAATATTAGTAATATAAACCTGAATCTGCCTTTTGAGCATAACACACTGGACACGGGAAAGATTCCCTTTCAGGAGACGTTTCAGGTTGTGCCTGATAATGCGTATGGATTATTTCAGGTTAATAATTTAACGATAAACAGTATTTCATCAAATAGAACCCCGTCCGGAAAAGAAGTTCCGGATCCTTTTTTTGTAATCGGCCGAGAAGGCGACAATCAACAAAAAGGGCTAAAAGCGAATATTGAGTATGACAATAACGCATTGATGATTCGCAGACTGGGTATTGATATCAGCTCTAAAATTGAGAATAAATGGAAACCTCATGGCAGTATACGTGGCAAAAACCTTTTTATTCACTTCGCAGACCTGGCTCCGGCCAACATGGAATTTGGAGGGAAACTAAAGGTTCAGAATTTTGATCTTGCTCCATACCTTTCCGGAGAAAGATCAAATTATGATGGTATAATCAGTGCTGATCTCAGTCTGAAGGGAAAAAACCTTGATGAACCACTTCACAATACGAATCTACGTTTGGCTGTACACCGTCTGAGTGAAGACTTTAGCGGTTTTGCAACAAGAGTTCTTGTCCCGGTGCCAACTGTTGCATTCGCTGCCAACCAGACTCTTGAAATTCCTTCTATTGAACTTTTACTAAAAGGTGGACTTATTTATACATCAATTAAAGTAAACCAGAGTGGTATATTCAGTCGAATCATTCGTCCATCTGGAGATGAAATCAGGCAGGAGCGTATCCCGCTTGCTCAATTCATGGAACGTGCAAGGAGCGAAGTAGGTAATATTTCGCGTACGAAACGGGGGGAGAATCGCAATGTTGACGAATAACAAGAGTAATTTGAAACAAATGATCCGGGGCTTTTTTCTTCATAACTCAGTATTTACAGAGCAGATCAAAAACAAAAATAGATTAATATTACTGACATCATCGTTTTTGTTTCCATTAGTTTTTGGAATGGGGTGTGCCCAGTTTAATAGAATTACAAGCCCGGTTTCCGGTTGTCTCAGACGTGCAGCTATCATATCAATTGATATACCTCCAATAACGCTGACTCCGGAGCGAACTTCTGCAGAACGTCAGTTAATTGGTGAAAATAAGGAACTTGAAGAGAACGGATGGATGATTGCATCAGCCAGAAGTGTTCAGAAAACAGGGGTCAAGAGTAAGCAGATAGATTCAGATAAATCAATAGAAGCTGAAATTGCACGAGATTATTTTCAGGAATTGAACGTGCTTGAATTCTACAATGACCTGCTTCTGGAATACCGCGAATCAGGGTTACTCGGAGAATCCTTTGATGGTAAAGTTATGGTAGTTCCAACACATGTAAGTGGTATAAAAAAAAACAGTGGCAGCGGTGAAGAGTTTGATAATGCTCGAAGGGTGGCCGCTGAAATAAATCGTTCAAGGAAGAGGCTAAAAGATATATTGAAAAACAAATCTATTTCATCTCTGTCAGAAATTACTGTAAATTTCGGCCTGGATACAGTAAGACCTGGTGAATGGATATACACAAAACAGCGAAAATGGCAAAAAGCCCGGTAAATTATGATTTCTTTGATCGGAAATAATTTAGTTACCAGAAAAACAATGTATACGTTGCGAAAATACTTATATTCATATAAATCGCTGATGGCGATTTTGCAGATGGGATTGATTTCACTGTTTTTATTAATATCTCAATCCTGTGTGACGTATAAAGCATTACATCCCCCTACAATGGATTACCCGTCCATGCTGGACAATTTTAATAAAACATCTCCGGAAGGCCATTTTCCGCTGACTCTTCACAAGGGATTCAGTCTGCATCCACATATATATCAAAAACGTTTCCTTTTTTATTCATCCGATAAAGGTGGCCCTATGAACATCTGGATGCGTGATCTCAACAATACAATAAATGTTCAAATTATTAACAATCCAGCCAGTCAGACTTCACCTGCAGTCTCTCCTGATGGAGCATATCTTGTCTTTGTATCAGAAGACAGTGACTCAGCCGGTGATATTCGCATAGTCTCTTTTCGTCCATCTGCTTCAAAAATAATTGAACAATCTCTTGAAGGAATGATTATCGATAACCTCTGGATCAACTCTGTTAATCTATCAACAAATATCGAGGAACTGGCATCGACAATGTCCATTGAGTGCCGCGGAAGTTTTTCTGAAAGAGATCCTGTATGGTCACCAGATGGAAAAACTCTTTACTTCTCAAGCGACAGATGCTCACCGGGAATTGAAAATATCTGGAAGGTTCAAATAACAGACGGAACTGCAAACGGTTTGCTTGTTCGTCTTACCGAAAATGGCGGGATTCAACCTGACATCGACCAGAGTGGAAATACTATCGTATACTTATCATATGACAAAACCGGCAGCAGTATTCGACAGCTAAATCCAATGACCGGTGACAGCAAACCTGTAATTCATTTTAGCGGTGGCATAGTTCTCAATCCTGTTATTGATAACAGTGGATTTAATGTTTACTACACACATATCACAGACGATACCAATCACAATAACAGACTGGACACGGATGATAATGCGGGAATATTCCGTGTTTTAATAGACTCAGAACCTCAGAAACCTGTCCGACTTCTGGAAAGCGGTGCTCCGCTTTATGGTCTTGAATATAGCGATTTCAACAGTGGCAGCATTATTTATTCCGCAGGCCTGTATGAAAGTATAAATATTTATACAATGCCTGAAAACGGAATCATTCCACCTGCGAATTCACCTGAAGAGCAATTAATACTGGCAAGCCGATATAGCAGCACATCACCTGAAAGGTATCGACTTGCACTAAAAGCAGTCGAACTTTTTTTCGGCAGTACTCCTGTTTATAAAACACTTACAGGGAAAATAAAAGCATTGTACGCCCGATCTTTTCCTCCAAATGCATCAGAGCGAAAAATAATTGAAAATGAAATTATTAAAGCAGGAAAAGAATCACCTTACACCCTTATTCAATATAAAATTAATTCGAAAAATTATACTTCTTCTGATAGAATTGAAATGATAAATGGTTTTCTTCGAAATAAAAATATATCATCGAATAATACACAGGATAGATTATTCAAAGCAACGGCACTCTATGACCTCTCATTGACATACATCGATGCAGGAGACAATGCAAATGCATTAGATTCACTGACAAAGTTAAACAATCAATTTCCGGAATTCCCGGATTACGACAATTCTCTATACCTGCAGGGGAAATTGACATTGCAAAAGACCGGAATTGTACCGGGCATTTACGACAAACTTCTGAGCAAATCAAACCTTGACTATTCGCTTAGAGAGAAAATATTACATTCTATTGTCCGATATCATCAAAGCGGAGTTTCAACACGAAGCGAATCTCTGCTAAATAAAGAGAAATCAAATCATCATAAACTAATAAAATATACATTTCAATACATTAGAGCATGGAATACTTTTTCAAGCGGTAACTACGAGAAAGCTCTTCAAGAAGCCCTTCGCGTAGCGTCTGTAGCTCCGCCCGATTCAGGCATTTTTCTTCGCGCATACAAACTTGCCGCTGACATAAGCGAAATCAATGGTGATTACGACAAATCATATCAATACAGACTTGCTTATGGAGGAAATTATCGTCCTGAAACAGGAGTTGTTATAACATCAAACGAGTATCGTGATATAATAGAAGATTCCGAGCGATACATTCATTCATATCTTGATTCAGCAAGATCAATATCAAATGCGGTTGAAGAAAAAACAGTGCCTCTTCTTACCACAAACAGTAACTTGATTGGCGGGACTGAAGAAATTATACTTCTGAACAATGCAGATAGAGATTTACTGAATGGATTTTGTAAAATTGACTCCCGGGCTGCAGATTTAATCTTTCGGACCGGGCAACCTGGATACGTTAAAGATAGAAATGAACTGTGTAGTTTTCACGGTTCCTATTTCGCCGGCGATATACATACGGGTATACCATTGACTGCAGCAAGGACTGCAGCTGATTTATTATATCTTACCAGCTATGTAAATGCAAACTTATTAAATATAATGTTTTTACATATCAAAAAGATTGGTCAATTCGAGGATCTTTATAATGAAAGAGCTGTTTCATACCACAGGTTAAAAACAGATATTGCAATGGAGAGATATCGGAGAAAAATTGCATGGGATAATATTCAAATAAAACTCGTAAATCCTGACGACTTACAAAATATCTTTATTGAAAATGATCCATTCGACGAAACAACATTTAATGAACTTGTTCACGGTTACAATATGGCTTCCAGCGAAGCACGCAAGATTGGAGATTATTCTATATTATATGGATATGCTTATACTCTTATACAAAAATCCGTTGAACGTGAACAGTTTTATGATAATCTTATCAAATCAGGAGTTCCGTTTAATCGAAGTGCCCTTGTGGAAAAAAAAGAAGCTATTCTCCGCGATTTGAAGAATGCTGAATACCAATTACTATCAATACTCTATTCAAATCCGCAATATACAAACGCGTATCTATTGCTTGGCTGGATGTATGAATATATTGATGAGAAAAGATCTCACCAAATTAATATCCAACCAGGTTACATCGATCAGTTTCTCGATTTGGTACTCAGAACCAACACTGTTCAACCTCGTGACGGAATTTATTTCAATGATGTCTACAAAATATACTTCAGTGATCAGCTATATGAACAAAATGTAGAGCTTTACAGACAGGCCCTTCGCATTTTAAGCAGTGAATCTATTGACCCCCTGAACATCGCAACAATACATTTGAACCTGGCCAATAACCATTTGAAGCTTATGAATTTCAGGCGTGCCATTGACAATTACAGGATGGTTGAATTAAAGCAATCTCTTTCCACAGAGACACTATTTAAGGACTATCGGTCGGAGGCGCTGTATCACTTCAATTATGGACGAGCGTTATTCTACGATGGCCAATCGATGAAAGCAACAAAAGAACTGCGAAAAGCTTATGTTCTTTACAATCAAAATGAAAACCGGGAAATCCAGGAAGAGTATTCCCGCGCTGTATTTCTTAACAAACTGCCAGCTAAATCAAATGGAATAACTTTGCCATTCTTCAGAGACAGAAAACAGGATGATAATAACATCCAAAGTAGAAGGAAAGCAATACAATATAAACTTTCATTGATTTCGTCATTAATAGGATTATCCATGTGGGATTCCGGCAGTTATAACGATTCAGTTATTGCTTATCGCAATGCTGATTCGTTGCTGTACGGCGAAGATGGAGATCAAATTCGTGAAATTGAACGGGCAAATTTGATGAATCATCTTGCTCTCGCGCATCAAGATCGCCAGGATTTTTATAACTCTGATCAATCCGCAAAAAAAGCAGAGCAGCTTGCTCTCGATCAAGGATTAACAAATTTTCAAAGACGATTCCTGCCGGAAACAACTGGCGGAAGACTTATGGGCTGTGTTCTGAACTACGGTGAAGACTTCTCCATAATTGGAGATGGAAGAAATCCCTATGGATTTTCCACAGTCCGGCAATATGAGCTTTCGTTAGGAATTCAGCTTGAGAATATGCTTTCAAGAGGAAATATGACTGAAGCCCTGCGCCTGCTTCGCAAAAGAAGAGAAGTCTTTCTGGGTCAGGATGGAGACGTCATTCTTGGAAAACTGGGAGCTGTCACTTCTTACAATAATGAGGCTTTTAATTTTTACAGAGCCGGAGACTTTATCAATTCTTCTGAATTGTTTTTAAATGCTGCAAAAAATGCATCCGATTCAGGAGATCTCAGCATATACAAAGCAAATATACAAAACTATTTTAAAGCAATATTTTCCTATATAGAATCACATGATGCTGACAGAGACTCAAGATGGGAAGCATTAGATGAAGCAGAAGAAATGTTAAATGATTTCCAATCCGAATACCGTCGTGTAACAAAAGAACAATTTATCAGTAGAAAAAGAACTGAAAATGCCGATTTTAACTATGACGAAAATATTCATGACCCCATAATAGAAGCTATTATATCCCGGGAACTCTCCGACCTTATATCGATTGAAGCACTGCTTCACTTTTACAGAGGAGAAATTCTAGACAGAAATGCAAATAGTGCTGATGATATTCGCAATGCCGTAAAATTTTACAGCTTTTCTATTGAGTTATTCAACAAGTCAATTGCTACGACACCTCCTGATGGCGCACTACAGACCGTCAAAACATTGCGTAACAGAATCAATAAATCAATCTCTCTTTTTCGTTCGGGAAAACTTTTCAGCGCTCGCTATGAAATATTGAGAATTATTGACAGTTCTTATGAGTATAATCTGACTGTGGAGCAATGGTATTCACGATATCTTTATTCGCTTATTGAAAGCGAAATAAGAAGTAAATACACAAGATCAGAATATGGGCGAGATCCAGGGGAGACTCTGGAAGAGGCTATTGATATCTTATTAAGCAGACCTGAAATATTTTATAAATCAAGCAGACTGGCTGGACTTCTTTTTGACAGAGCAACGGATTATTTCGCTCAAAAAGGGGAAAGCAATAAAGCCTTAGAATTACTCAGGAAAAAGTGGTTTTTTATTCTTCAAAAAGAGTTTATGGATTACCCTCTGAACCCATCAGATCCTGTACTGAACGCTTCACTGATTCAGTATCGAAGGTTGATAAAATCCCTGGAAGAGAACTCATTGAACGAATCACTTGCGAGAATCAATCATAAAGATTTCCAAGAAATTCTCAAAAATCGAAGTTCTTTGACCGACAGTCTACTTACAATTCGAAATAAAATAATTTCGACAAGACCTCAATGGTCTCGTTTTTTCTATTTTCCAACGGGTAAATTCAACCAGCCTGCTTCAAAATCTACAAATAACACAATTAGATTTTTTACGTATTCAAACCACTTGCACGTCTGGATTACTTCACCATCAGGAATAAGATACAAAGGAGAAACCATTTCTGATTCTCTCGAAAAGACAATGGAAATAGCCCTGTCTGAATTATTTAAAAACAGAGCGCCGTCCAGTCATTTGCTTGTAATTGCAGATAATAGCACCTTCCCTGTCAGGGTCGAAAGAATAATTCAAAATATATGGAAAACAAATACAGACATAACTTACATAACAGACGAAAGTTTAGAAGCAGACGGACTAATTCAAACAAGAAAACAATCTCAAGAAATCCCTGACTCCATTAATGTATTTAATGTAAACTCCATAAGTGAATGGACACAAAGTCAGTCTGATCACACATCAGATATCTCTTTAATAATTGATGAAAATGAATATGCCGGGATTCTAAGTAAAATTCGCAACTGGCCTACCGATCAACGTCGTGCTTCAGTTGCTGCGATAATAACAAAAAATGAAAACTTCAGCTGGTATGAAGCCGGTCTTTCATTTGAATTGCTTCGGTCATCGGGTACAGGTTCGCTTATATTGGGGACAGACGATTCTGATTCTTTCATAAAGAAAATTCAATCTGTGAAAGGTAGAAAAGCATACACTTCCATGGGATCGCATATTTTTGGATACAACGGATTTCAAAGCAAAAAAATAATCCCGGATCTCATATCTCTCCATCATAGATCGATGAAAAGTGCCCGAGAGTACGAAATCAATGGTAACATTGAACTTGCCAGGATGGATTATGGCCTTGCAATGTCATATGCAAAGAATCATTCCGAAATGGAGTGGCTATCTATAGTATCGAACTCTTATTTGACACTCTCGAGTTTATCAAATCCGAACCTTCAAAATAGTATTAATCACGTTATAAGCAATATTGAAAAACTTAATGCCGCCAATAAAAAAGAAGAATCATATAGCATATTCCTCGCACTTCTTAGAAAATTATACATTCAAGACCAGGAATCGTCTGCTATAAAAATAACAAGAAGACTTAATCTGCTTTTCCCCGAAAGAACACGTATTACCAGATCATATAAGGAATACTTTAAATTTCTGAACTTGATATTCAACTTTGAAAAATATCTTAATAAAAACAATTTCCGTAATCTTTATAGAAAACATAAAAATGAACTTCTATTAGATGATGAAATCAACAATATATTAACAGCACTGTCAAAAAGATCAATGAATGAGGAAATTATTGAAATCTCACATAGCCTCAGTAACAAAGAACAAAGGATTTATTGGACAACTCATGCGAATATAGACCAAAAATTACTGGGAAGGACAGGAGATTCAAAGATTTCTAATCCCGGAACCAGTAATAGATTTATACATGCACTACTACTGCAACAAAATCGAAATTTTAGCACTTTTAATAAATTACTTTCATCAGAATGGGATGGTAATGATTTAAGAGCGATTGAATTTCAAAAAAAACTTCTGAGACTACGCGAAAATAATCTTAAAGGAAATTATTTTTCAATTCAAGAGTTAAGTAATGTCAGCATTAATTCAAAAGATTCTTTATATTCCAATGCTCCCCTCATTCAAAGATCTGTCATTTTTAATCTTTTAATAGATTCGATACCTTACGATGCAAATTTGCAGGTAGCCCGTTACTTAAATAATTTGATCGAAATTGAAAAAACAAGGTCTGGTCCAAACAGAATTAGAACAATGTCGTCTCGTGCGATAATTGCTTATATGAATATTGGAGATCTTGAAACGGCTTCCAGATTTGCCAGAATTTTTATTGAACAAGAAGGAAAAGGATTTTCAAGTTACAAGCGTGATAACGAGTCCAGACTGGCAAGTCTTATACTTCATAAATCAGGACTACTTCCAGTATCTACAAAATCTCTCGAGAATTTACGAAAGAGTTTAATAACAAATAACCGAAGTGATCTTGTCTATTACCTGGATATGATCCCCGCACAAATCACTGGAAATAATATTCCATCTTTCTTCGACAAACTTCAGTTAAACAGGCAGAGTGTTTTTATAATTGAAAATAATACAGACGGATCACCACTATTATGGGGACTATTTGCCTTACAAAGAATTGCCAGTGCAGCAGATAATTATCGCATGGCATTTAACATTTCCTGGAAATTACATCTTTACAGGCAATATCTGGTATCGATGAATCTCAATACCAATTATGTTGAATTAAATTTCATATACAGAGATTACATCCAGGATCTTCAAAATAGACTTCCCGTCGGACAGAGAATAATCGGTCTTGTTGACAATGCAGAGAATTCTCACAGAATACTGATAAAGAAAAATCATGTTGTTTTTGATAAAATGAAATACCCGGGTAGATTTCTAAAAGGCCGAATCAGAGAACTGATTGCTCGACTGCAAAGCAATGAGGATGCAGATAGAATATACAATGAATTAGTTGAATCTTACCGCTCCCTCTCAGGAATGGAGCGCGATGAGATTACTTATCTCATCCTCACAGGAGAGCATACGCTTGCGCCAATTCTCCCGCACAGAGCAGATAGAATCTTGTTTGTTTTTGACATAGACTCATTTTTACGCAATCAGGACACAAAAGATATTTCGTTTACAAAACCATTTCATATTAGAAATTATTTGAATGCAGGAGAGAATATATATCCTGGACTTCAAATAGAAAAAAGTAAGACACTGACAAACATGGAATTAGCCGCACTGCGAAATACTAAAAGTCTGTCTGACACAGATCCTGTACACATAATGAATCATATTGGCGAAATTAATTACGGATTCAATGCGGGGATCAAAAAGATAATAAATCTTTTACGTGAAGACAGGTCCTGGTTTATTTCATCAAATGCAAGTTCTTTAAATAAAGGAAAAAATGCAACTGATGTCATGAGTTTTATAAATTACATTATCGGCAAAAATATAACAAAACCGGGTGTAATGACCATGAGAAGAGCTGATGATTTTCTTCACCCGATTTTCATCAAGAATTATTACAGTCCAAAGCTTCCTGCCGTTTCTACAATGAGACGCTTTGTCTATGCTTATTTAAAACTCAGACAATATTCAGAGAGCGTAAGAGGACTGTATGGCTATCGCCTGGTTACAGGGTCTCCAATCAGCAGCAGTCAATGAGAGCATCAATTAAGTTTGAAATATATATTCTAATTTATCAAGCATTGAATGAACTACAATAGGTACTTATAAAATTCCCAGATTATTTGTTTGTGTTACCCTTGAGAACATTGGAACTGAATAGATAGACCGCGTCTTAATACATTGACATACAACAAATAGTTATAATATATTTATTGAATCAGGCACATAATTATGAACAATCTTACATTTCTCGGGACAGGCACATCCACCGGTATTCCAATTCTCACATGCGATTGTTATGTCTGCAACTCTGATGATATTAGAAATACAAGATCACGAGTATCACTCTGGCTGCGAAGCGAAAATACATCTATTGTTATTGACCTCTCTCCTGATTTTCGCCAGCAGGCCCTTCTCTCCAAAATTAAAAGGTTGGATGGTGTGTTGATCACACATACTCACAATGACCATATTTCAGGACTTGACGATATCAGAATCTATAATTTCAGACAGAAAGCTCCCATACCCATGTACTCCGACAGAGCCAGTCTAATGGATATAAGAAATAGATATGCTTATGTTTTTGAAAAGACACAGGAGGGTGGTGGCAAACCAAGTCTCGATTTAATCGAAGTAGCCTTTTTTCAAACATTTCAGGTGGGAGATTTTCGCATTGAACCAATTCCAGTAGAACATGGAAAT
Source organism: Leptospirales bacterium (assembly GCA_050295715.1). GTDB lineage: Bacteria > Spirochaetota > Leptospiria > Leptospirales > Leptonemataceae > JBNKQE01. The sequence goes on along the minus strand of JBNKQE010000022.1, from coordinate 3,702 downwards.
CTCACAATCAATGGTTTTATTATTAATGAGCATACAGCATACCTGACTGATTGCTCAGGTTTATCCGATGCGAGCATTGAAAAAATAATGAATTTAGAACGTGTAATATTGGGTGCGGTTCGAGACAGGCCTCATCCAACACATTTCAGTTATGATCAAGCGGCAGAGGTTCTTCACAAATTAAAGGGAAGAGAAAAATGGTTCGTTCATATGACACATGATTTATCACATGCAGAACTGGAAGAACAATATGGCCCAGAAATTCAGATCCCGTATGATGGATTGACTTTAACTCTACCATAATTCTGCTCACATTAAATACTGCAGAAATTCATAATTTACCGGCATCCATAACAAAATACACACACATTATCAAATTATAAAATGTAAATTCGGGAAGATAAAAGCGCTTAAGGAAAACAAATGTCGCTGATAAATTACTAATTCGAATTAAATATAAAGACAAACGAAATAATATTAATTCAATATCGCATAGCAAACAATGGATGATTCCGGATAAATTACGGGAGAATTATCCATTGTTTGCTAATGAAAATTCTGATGAAATCAGTAATCAATGTTTAGCTCTTTGATTTTCTTATCCAGAGTATTACGATTGATTCCCAAAAACCTGGCGGCTCTGGTTTTAGTATAACGAAATTTCTTTAAAGCAAGAAGAATCAATCGACGTTCCACTTCAGAAATAACCGTCTCATACACTTTGCCATCAAGTTCATTCAGTCTGTCATCTGCTGGAAGGTTTCGATCTGGCCACTCAACACCTTCTGCTCCCTCTCCTGCAATATCTTCTTCCGGCACAAGTCCCATCGAAGAGTGCATGAAAGGCAGGGTAGAATCTTGAAAATCCTCGATACGTAAAATATCGCCCTGTGAAAGAACCACAGCTCTCTCTATAACATTTTCCAGCTGTCGAATGTTACCGGGCCATTCATAGTTTTCCATGAGCTGTACAACTTCACGATCTATCCCTTTGATGCTCTTACTATTTTCGTCATTGTATTTAACAATAAAATGATCAATCAATAAAAGAATATCTTCTATACGTTCGCGCAATGGAGGTATTTTCAGATGAATAACATTCAGTCTGTAAAAAAGATCGGCGCGAAAGGTTTTCTGCGCAATTTTCTCTTCAAGGTCCGCATTAGTCGCTGCTATGATTCGAATATCAACCTGTCGTGATTTACCGCCAATGGGTTCAATCTCTCGCTCCTGCAAAACTCGTAACAATTTGCTCTGCAGATTCATGTCAAGTTCGCCAATCTCATCGAGAAAGATCGTTCCGCCATCGGCGACTTCGAACTTCCCTTTTTTGTCAGCAACGGCTCCGGTAAAGGATCCTTTCTTATGCCCGAATAACTCACTTTCCAGTAAATTTTCAGGGATGGCAGCACAGTTAATTTTAATAAATGGTTTTTCTCTACGGGGGCTGTTGTAGTGTATAGCCGATGCGATAAGCTCTTTTCCGGTTCCTGATTCCCCGGTAATAAGAACGGAAGCCCGGGAATCAGCAATGATACGAACTTTCTCAAAAAGTTTATTCATTGAAGGTGCTCGACCGATTAGCGATCCAAATTTATATTTGTTTGAAAGCTCCTGCTTGAGTTGAAGATTCTCAAACTGGATTACACGCGTCTCTTCTTCGACAAGCTTCTGAATTGTGATAGATTGCGAAATAAATGATGCCAGAATCTCAAGAAACTCACTAATGATTTGAGGATCTGTTAAACCCTGGTGATCGGTGAATGTTGAAAACACTCCTACTACGTCTGTTCCGGAAAAAATTGGTGTACAAAAATACCCCATATCATCCCCGGGCGATAGAGTCTTCATTCGATTCAAGAATCCGGGCTCACTGCCGGCATGTGGAATAAATATTGATTCTTTATTAATAAAGACGGAACCTGTAATACCTTCGCCTGGCGCATAGTTAATACCAAGAGCTTCTTCTTTACTCAAGCCAACCGATGCAGCAATTCTTAATTTTTCCAGATCTCTATCATAAAGAAATAGAGTACTCCGATGAAGGCGAAACGCTTTCTCAGTAATTGTCATCGTTTGATGAAAGATATCTTCCAGCTTAAGCGAGTGCGTAACAACGCGCGAAATATCAATCATTACACGTTGAAAACGGTCACGCATCTTCAATGTGCGATTATCCTGGAGATTCCAGAAAATACGGGCTGCCAGGTTTGCCATTATACCAAGGAAATCCCGATGCGCCTCGGAAAAGGCATTCTTCTCCGAGGAGTCAACAGATAATACTCCAATAACGTCATCTCGAATGAGCATTGGAACTGCGACTTCAGAATTAAGATCTTCTTTTAGCTTAATATAATCCTTTTCAATGGAAGTATCATTAACGATTCGTGGTTTGCCATGTTTAGCAACCCAGCCTGTTACCCCTTCACCCACATTTAGCCTGTAAGAATCCATCGAAACACTGAATCCTCGTGCGGCTCGAATTCGGAGTGATTTCTTATCAGCTTCCACAAGCATAATACTTCCGGACTCTGCACCGGTGCTTTGCATACAGGCATAGAGTATCTGGTCAAGAACTCCATCCGGCTCTTCACTCTGGTTCATTGCCCGGGTAATTTCGCTAATAATTTTTAAGGCTTGTTCTCTGGTAATCTCATGCTTCATGGTCGTTTTCTCCAGTAAGAGGACCGGTGCGTAATGATCTGTATAATGCTGGCCATGAAAATTCGCTAAGTCAAACCTGAATCATTCAGAGCTAAATTGACTTCCTATATATTAATCAAATTATGACAAATTCACTCAGTACGCCAATAAAAACAGATATTTGCCGGGGTTCATAAACCCATTCTGCCACTATTTTATACATTAATTCCTTGCTAACATTCCACAATACTCTTTTTCACGCAACCTGTAAATAATTTATACGGATAAAAAGCGCCAAAAAATGGAGCATACTATCTGAAAATTAATAAATAGATATAAAATTATTTAAAATGCTGACGTAAGAATCCACCTGAATGAAATCTAATTATGTTCTTTATTATCTCAAAAATTTTATCTGCAATATTTTTTCCATACCCATTGTTCCTTTTGCTAAGCGCAATTTCACTCTATTACATAAAGAATCGACTTTTTAAGAATATTTACGCGGCTGCACTGGTTTTGATTTACCTATTTTCAACGGATGCTGGCTCAAGCTATATTATTGGAACTCTTGAAGAAAAATATGAGTATTTGACAATTGATAGGACTCCGGATGCTGATGGGATAGTCCTTCTGACAGGGATGGTAAATCCTCTGCGAAGTCATCCGGACAGACCGGAATTTCTAGGTCCATCTGACAGAGTACTTGCAGCAATGGACCTGTATCGAAAATGGAAGGCTCCATATATTCTTATTTCAGGTGCTACTGGTCTTATCGCCCAGGAGACAGAGTCGGAGGCAACCGTTTTAAAAAGATGGCTGATCGATCAAAAAATACCTGCGCGAAGAATTCTCGTAGAGACAAAGTCACGAAATACAGGAGAGAATGCTATTGAATCTGCAAAGATAATTAAAAACAAAAAATGGAAAAGAGTAATTCTTGTTACATCGGCTTTCCATATGCATCGTAGCGTACTGGCATTTAAGAAGGCCGGGATTGATGTTATCCCTTTTCCGGTAGATTATAATTCAAGTAAAGGTTTTCACGGTATTGAGGGA
>JBNKQE010000021.1:0-24900 GCA_050295715.1 Leptospirales bacterium | reverse complement strand
CGATTGTTGGCACTGATTCCGACGACGGGTAATTAATTTGTGCCCGGCATGCACAATATACTTGAATTCTTAAAAAACTTCTGTATTCCAGTAAGCCAGCCAAAAACAAGTAGAAGAAAAAATCATGAAAGACCTATCAATGAACCACTGCACATCAATATATCCAGCCATCAGGAGTGAATGGATTACCAGAATGATTAATTTAATCACTCCATTCAGTATAATTCTGATTATCTTTGCAAACACAGCATGCGTATCTTCCCTGCAGGCAGAAAAAACTAAAAAGAGTAAACCGGAACGAGTTACGCTCAATCTTACAAAAAAAAGCAGTGTGATTCTCCCGAAAAATTACAGGCAGTCCCCGCCGAAGGTCCTCTCATTTCCGGAGCAAGAGTATACATTGAAACTCTATTCTCGTGAATTTGCACAGGGAGATATTATTTACGCAGAGCTCCTTCCTCCGGAGGGAAAGAGTGTGGAGAATTTTCGTTCTGCATTATTTTTTAATAACAAACAGATCCCTCTCACAGATCATTCCTGGGGGAAAAGAGGTTTCATTGGCCTGCACCCACTCGGAGCCACCGGAAAAAAGAGTGTGAAGGTTGGATACCGTGTGGATGGAAAATACCGTGTTCGGATATACAGAATTACTATAAATCCCACAAAACTCCCGGTGTCGCGCACTGTGCTGCAGCTTGGAAAATACTCCAATCAAAAGACATACAGTGATCCGGAGGTTATCAAGAAGATTCAGTATTCAACAGCCCGTAAAAAAGAGGTCTATGCAAAAAGCGGCGAGAACATGATTGCTGCCACCCTGAGCCACCCTCGTGATATGCACCATGTTACATCCGCATATTATACAAAGCGTATAAAGGAACAGTATACATTCAAAAAAGGTAAACGGGTGAACTTGAAACCTATGATCCGATATCACCGCGGACTGGACCTTCGCGGCCTTACCGGTGAGCCGGTATTTGCTATGGCTCGCGGGAAGGTGGTTCTTGCCGAAGAACTCTACTTTGAAGGAAATTTCATATTACTGGATCATGGAAACAATATAATGTCTGCTTACATGCATTTGAACTCAATCAATGTAAAAGAGGGCGATATAGTGGAAGCCGGACAGCGAATTGCTGCTGTAGGAGCCTCCGGTGCAGTTACCGGTGCCCACCTCCATGTATCATTTTATATTAACGGAATGTCACTGGATCCGATGAGTCTTCTGGTCCTCCCCGTCAGAGATTGAAACAGGCCATACTGTATCGATCAGGATTATTCGTTTAATCAGGAGTTGTATTACAAACGGGGAGTTCATCCAGAGCATTGTTAACCGCACTGTGATAGGAGACTCCTCTTCCGCTTGTTTCAAATTTGGGACTATCCGGATTTACTGGCAGCAACTCTACTTTTGCCACATAGCCTGCTTTCAGGTGCGGAAACCTGAAAAGGTGAACATGAAGCTGTTTTCTTCCCACCTTCACTAAGGTATATCCCTTTGCCTCAAGAGCTGAGTAGATATCCTCACTGTAAATGTATGGAATATCGCTTTTCGTGACCGTACAACCATTTGCAGTCGATTCAACCGGGGTTGCCATTAAACATCCTGCAAAGAATAGAACAGAAAAAACCGATACGGCAAAAACCACTTCCAGGTTCTTCCATTTTTTTCTCTTTATGTAAAGATTTACGGTCATGCTCGCACCTCCGAAAGCGGATTCTTGCAATACACTACAGGAGAAACAGAATATAATCAATAGGTCATATGACCCCTGCCCCGTATATCTCGCATCTTTAAGAAAAATTGGGCAAAATGACTGGTTTTGAGTGAGTGAGCAATATTTGTCCTGTTTTATACCCTGTTATATATGAATCGGTATTGATGACACACCCACATCCCTTCGTCTCCGCCATAATCCATTCAGAAGAGTGTTGCTCCCTCTTGCTTACATGATTAAGAGTAATGATTTTTGGTATTTGTATCAATAGGTCATCTGTCCTCACAGTATTAATGAGACCTTATCAGGTAGAAAAATAGTAACGTAGAGTTATGATTCGCTGCAAAACATGATAAGTATCAAACACCATAAAGTATTTTGAGACTCATTCTCAATATGTATTGACACTCCGATGCTCACAGATTGCTATGTCTGATGCGGAAGCTAAGCTCAATACATGCTGAATGGTAAAACCAATGCCCTTTTACGAAAACGGATCGAGAATCATCTCAACTATCATATTATGCTCTGTTCTTTTTATTCCTCATGGCATTCAAGCGCAGGAAGAAGAGGCATATGAACTGGATATCCGATTTGCATCGAACTATGTGGACAGAGGGGAAGATATCTTTTCCGAATATGCCGTTCAGAAAGGACGAAGTTACGGAGTGGCATCAGGTGCGCCTGTATTTCAGCCATCCCTTGTATACAATACTCCGCTTGAAGGGATCTATTTTCAACTTGATGGATCTTTTGCAATGGCGGGGCGAGATGACAGGGATAGCGACGGAGTCCTTCAGTATGGTCCAGGAGGCCCTTCACTCCTGGGTGGTTGGGGAGATCCTTCCCTGCCTGTTCTCTCTTTTCAGGGGGGATTTGACCGCTCTCTTCTTGAGACCCGTATAGAAGAGAGTTCCTTCTTACTGGGTGCCCTGCTAAATCACGATATTGCCCTGGAGGATTATTACAGTGAAGAGCTGGGAGTATTCCATGGAGTTCCCGGATTCTACAGAGAAGAGAATGGTCTTAAGAAATATGATAAAATTATTGGTACAATCGGATACAGTGATCATACATCCATAGGTACATTCGGTTTCGGACTGACAGTTGATACACGGGCAAACGAGTCAGGGAAGGATTCTCCCACTACGGAATTATTTGTAATGCTTGCTCCATCATTTTATGAAGATCTTTTTTTTGAGGCCTATGTTGATCTGGACAACTCGGATAACTACTTTCTGGTCGGATGGGGGTATTCAGTGGATATTAACAATTCTCTGGGGGTAACTTTTGATATTTCAGCCGGATACCAGGTTACGGAAGGAATGAAGGGATGGCGTGATGTTACCGGAAGATTCGGTTTAAATCTGGGTCAGTTGAGTATTGGCATTAACACCTCGATTCGCCCCGACTGGAGATTTTATGATGATGATCCTTCGGATTTCGACAATCTTCCGCTCTACCTTTTTGGGATGTCAACCTCCACTGATGGTCTGGTTGAAGATCCAGGAGCCACAGCTGGCCTGACCAATCAGACTACGCTGGTCAGCATTGATAGAAGTTTTGCTGAGAAGGGAATCTCTGACTACTCATATACACCCCGACAAAAACTGCCACGACAACTGGTCTGGGTGGATGTGGGCTATACCTTTACATTTTAATGACAGCTCGAGGACAGATAGTGGATGGGAAGATTTTCCCGGACCCTATCTGTTCTTTCTCTTTGTCGCAGCATTGAAGTTACAGCGAATGCTTTTTTACATCACCACGAATTTTTTCAGAATATCCGATAAGCTGTCTTTTTATGGCATCAAAGGAATCACGAATGGCTACATAAACATCCTCATGAGCATGATTCTCATCATTCCCACGACTGACCACAAGTTCCCCTTCCGGGACGCGCATCAAAATGGATACATGGTAAAGTTTCCCCTGATTCTTATGTCGGTGGGGGGCTTCAACGGTTACCTGACAGCTGGTTATACTATGGAAGACCGAGTCTAGATCGGCAGTTAGTTTCTCAATATGCTCTGTAATCGCCGGAGAGGGATCGATATCTCTAAAGGTTATCTTTACTGGATGTTTCATTAGCAGACTCCACATCCTGGATCACCGTAACAAACAACGGTAATCCGGTTTTATACTCTATTTGACGGAAGAAATTCCATACCACATGCAACATTTTCAATTTAATCACAGCCGGAGACTGCATATCACAGGATGATATCTATGATGATATGTCTATATTGAAAAAAGAGTTTTAACGGGAAACTTCTTCGAACAAGAAGCATTGAGAACTGCCGCCCATTCGAAGAAATTTTCTTCAATTAGCCAAGAGTGGTAAGGACATCGTCCACCAGACCGTAAGCTTTTGACTCCTCTGCGTTTAAGAAGTGGTCTCGGTCTGTATCACGTTCAATTGTCTCCAGAGACTGTCCGGTAGCATCAGCCAGAATTCGATTCAGTGTATCACGAGTCTTTCGAATCTGTTCTGCGTGGATCTGAATATCCGCTGCAGGTGCGACTATCTGACCGGAGATCAATGGCTGGTGAATCATGACGCGACTGTGAGGAAAGGCGAATCGCTTTCCCTTTTCGCCGCATGCGAGCAGAACAGCTCCGAAGCTGGCTGCCATTCCCATAACCACAGTGGAAATGGGAGACTCCACAAGGTTCATTGCATCCAGAATGGCCATTCCCGATGTGACAGAGCCACCGGGAGAATTTATATAAAAGGTAATCTCCTTTCCCGGCTCCAGTGAATCCAGATACATGATCTTTTCAACCAGGTCCTGAGCGGAACTATCATCTACCTGCTGCCAGAGATAGATTTTACGTTCTTTTATAAATTTTCGCCCCAGCTTCATTTCCAGGGACTGTGTTCGTTGAAATCCGCGCATTGCTTCCTTCCAGATGTTATAAATATATCTACGATGCCGGGTATATTAGCCGGGCTAATCCAGCTGACTCGAAGTTTATACAAAATAATTTCGATCAGTCTTTGGCTAATGCCAGTCTGTCCTTTGCCCCGTCAGGCTTCAATAAAAATGTTTCGCTTTCTGTAGAAGATGCAAAAAGTCTGATTTGCATATATACTTACTCTTCGGCATTTTCTATTTACTCAGACCACTCGAGTCCCTTTAAGAAACTCAAAATTTCCGGATGATGAGGAAAACCATCAACAACCGGTTCCACAATTAACAGAGCTACAGGATTATTCTCATAATTATCCGGGTAGTAGAGACCGAACTGCATGGGAATTCGTCCCCGATCCTGGGTGTAGGTCCAGACGGGACCGCTTAAACCTCGCTGTATCAGCCTTTTATCTATGGATTTCTCACCGATGAAGTTTACATCTCGAATCTGACGGCGGCTGTACATGTGACTCAAGATCAACTCCACATCATGTCTGACTTTTCTTACATCCGGTCTCTGTTTATAATGAGGCTCCAGAATCAGTAAGTATGGCCCGTTGTCAGAACTACCCGGTGATCCGGTCAGGCTTCCCAACTCCCTGCCCATAGCCGGGAAGAGATACGGAGCACCTCCCGCCGATTCAGGGTCATCCCTGTCCCCTTCTTTGAACTGCAGTCCTTCCGGTACGGTCAAACGCAGCATCAGCTCCCCATTGATTAGAAGAGTATAACCACTCTTGCTGTCCCCCTTCCACTGGACTATTCGAGTATCTGTATGAATCCCTTCTTGCTCTGCATTTATCTTTCGAACAATATAGAGTATCTCCAGGTTATCCAGGGTCCTGTATGAGATAATTATAGTAGAAAGAATCACTACTCCCAGGAATGACATAAAGAAAACTCCCGGTTTGCCTGCAAAATACGCAAGGATTGTAAGAAGAGGCAATAAGCCAATGGTGATCGCAATCCAGATGGAAAGCGGGATCAACTCAAATACGAGAAGATACCCGCTTAAAAGTATCGAAATAATCATTCCGAGTAAAGGTATATATCGGTTATTGTGAAAACCGCTCCGTATATACTTCTGTAATAACACTCCAATTATGAAGTTTCCTATTACAACCGGAAAAAATACCCACAACAGGGAGTCCGCAGGGAGGTGGTTGACATGATGATAATAGAAGAATGACACTATAAGCAGTGCTGCGGGCACTGGCCAGGAAAGAATACTTCCCAGCAGCAGGTTTCCCGCATTTCGAATCCTGGCTTTCATCTATCTATTATGACCCATCCCCATCCTGTATGGAACTACATTTTTTTCTTTTTGTTGTTGAATTCTACACAATAAGGGGCTCACTTAACTGAATTGGTGGATAAGAACGGTTATTCAGGTTAAGATGAAAATAGAACAAACAGGTAACACATTACTGGTTCAGCTGGATGTACCACGGATTGACGGTGAAAACTCGATCATCGCAATCCTTGACTCAGGAAAATACTTCAAATCAGAAGTCAGTAAGGTAATTATTGATTTCAATAGCGTTGAGTATATCAACTCTCTTGGCATTACAGAGATAATCAACATTCACAGAAAATTCTCTGAACATGGCCCCGGCAAAGTTGATTTTCAATTTATAAATCTGACTCCAAAGGTAATGAATATACTTTCGCTGATTGAAATCGAAAAAATTGCCGAGGTTCATCCTAAAGAAGAATGAGTTGCTTTGGACTCCAGACCGATACATTGAAAAGGAAAGATATTCAGAAAAGAATGTTGCCACATTCGTGGTTTCCCTTTGCACTTATACTGGTTGTAGCAGGTCTGACCGGTTGTTCAATTCAAAGAACTTCCGTACCATGGGAAAATCAACCCGTCCTGACTGACGGGTTTGAAATTTTCGCTCAACCGGGTATCCCGGCGGAGCGGGTTACGGAAATATCCAGATTGGTTAACGGGATAAACGAAGAACTTATGAGTTCTTTTTACACTGCCCCCCCCCCTGCACCCGGATTCCTGGTGGGTTTGTACAGATTATCCCGGGCAGGATTCGTAATACGCCCGGAGAAGATTGCTATTGTTATTTATTCGGATAACAGCTCTTACAGCAAAAGCTATAAAGGCACCCTTGAATCTCTCGCCAACTTCCAGAAGCATGACAACACTGTACATATACCGGTGGATGCTTCTGAATATGTTTGGCGCCATGAGTTAAGCCATGCGATACTGAATGAATACAAACCGAACTCACCTTTCTGGCTTCAGGAAGGAATGGCCTACTTCGTTTATAAGAATAAATTCGCCGGTCGAATATCCTGCAATAAAAGATTTACTGTAAAGATTCCAGCTATTTTCGATCCATTTCTTCCCGAATTACGAGCACTCCCTGGAATAGAACTCAAAGAGAGTTTCAGTAATTTTTCAGATAGAGAAGCAGGGATTGCCAATGCACTGTCTGCATACTTTGTCTTTTATCTCTGGAAAAAAGGAATGCTGGTAAGTTTTCTTACGAATTATATGCATTCAAAAAAAGCAACACCACTGTATGTTCTAACGGGTGGGAACCCTGAGAAGAAAAAACAGCTAATGAATGATTTCCATGCCTGGTTGATGACTGACGAACCATTCGGTCAGATTCCTGGCTGCTAATACTTATCCTTGCGATAACGTTTTATCAGGAAAAATCGTTGCTTTTTTTAATCGAACATGTAAACTGCTTACCTATATACAAAATACTCGGAGGTCTGTAAACGCCATGGAACACAGAACCTATAAACCACCTGAAGAATTTATTAAGAATACAAATTTAACAAAAGAACAATACGACAGGCTTTATGCTGAATCTATAAACGATCCTGAAAAGTTCTGGGGAGAACAGGCTGAGAGGCTGACCTGGTTTAAGAAATGGGATAAAGTCCTTTCTCACGATTTTAACGAAGGCGAAGTCAAATGGTTCGAGGGGGGGAAACTGAATGTCTCCTATAACTGCATTGATCGGCATCTTGATACACCGCTAAAAAATAAAGCGGCACTTATCTGGGAAGGCGATAACCCGGATGAGGTACGAACTTATACATACCAGCAACTGCACCTGGAAGTAAACCGCGCTGCCAGTATGATGAAAAAAATGGGAGTCAAGCGCGGTGATCGAGTCATCATTTATCTACCGATGATTCCCGAACTCGCCATAACAGCACTCGCCTGCACAAGAATCGGTGCGATACACTCTGTTGTCTTTGGAGGATTCTCACCGGAATCCCTCGTTGATAGAATTGAAGATTGTACACCATCATTGATCGTCACTTCCGATGCGGGATACAGAGGCGGTCGAGTCATAGACATGAAACGAAATGTCGATGCGGCTCTGGAACACTCTTCACACTCTGTGGATAACGTAATCGTTGTTAGACGTGTTGGCGATGAGAAGATTTTAAACTGGAAAGATGGCAGGGATCACTGGTATCACTACCTTATGAAAGAAGAGGGTGTAAACTCTTACATTGAACCGGAACACATGGATGCGGAAGATCCCCTCTTTATCCTCTATACATCGGGATCCACCGGAAAACCCAAAGGGGTTCTTCACACAACCGGTGGCTATCTTCTTGGCACCAGCCTGACACATCACTATGTATTCGATCACAAGCCGGAAGATACATTCTGGTGCACGGCCGATATTGGATGGATTACAGGGCATTCCTATATACTCTATGGACCGCTGGCTAATGGCGCCACTTCCCTCATGTTTGAAGGCGTACCAACCTATCCCGATCCAGGCCGTTTCTGGGAGGTCTGCGACAAGCATCAGGTAAATGTATTTTACACAGCTCCCACAGCAATTCGTGCTCTGGCAAAAGAGGGAGACAAATGGGTAAACAAATACTCATTGAAATCTCTTCGCCTTCTGGGAACCGTTGGAGAACCGATCAATCCCGAAGCCTGGGAGTGGTATCACAAAGCAGTCGGGAAAGAGAGATGCCCGATTGTTGATACTTACTGGCAGACAGAGACAGGCGCTCATATGCTGACTCCTCTCCCGGGAGCAACAGCTCTAAAGCCCGGAGCGGCTACAGTTCCTTTCTTTGGTGTTAAACCAGCCATTGTTGACAACGAAGGGAATACGATAGAGGGAAATGATGTTTCAGGAAACCTTTGCTTTGAATTTCCTTGGCCGTCCATGATGCGCGGAGTTTACGGTGATCCGGAGCGGTTCAAGTTGATCTACTTCTCACATTTTAAAGGTCACTATTTTTCCGGTGATGGAGCAACAAGAGATATCGACGGAGATTACTGGGTAACGGGACGTGTGGATGATGTACTGAATGTATCCGGACACAGAATCGGTTCAGCGGAAGTGGAAAGCGCACTGGTGGAGCACGAAGCAGTTGCAGAAGCCGCCGTTGTTGCCTATCCCCACGATATTAAGGGCCAGGGTATCTATGCGTATGTTACACTCAACTCCGGATACGCAACAAACGATGCACTGAAAAAAGAACTCGTTGAGATTGTTGCCACACAGATTGGAAAGATCGCCCGTCCCGATATTATCCACTGGGCCCCCGGTCTTCCGAAAACACGATCAGGCAAAATTATGCGCCGTATCTTACGTAAGATTGCAGAGGGTGTTTATGAGAATCTGGGTGACGTTACGACCCTCGCCGATCCTTCCGTTGTTCAACAGTTGATCGATGATAAGAAGAAGTTTCACTCCTGAGCTAACTGCAAACCGTACCCGTTTCGCGATGAATCGGGTACGGATTTATTTATAAAAAAGATACGGTCTCACCCGCCCCTCGAACGGTTCACTTCTTCATTCGTAATCCGCTTCAGGAGTTCTTCCACGAACGGGAGACAACATCAAAAGCGCAAGCCCCGCCACAGCCGAAAAAATGGATGAGAGGAAGATTCCCAGCTTAGCGCTGTTAATCAGACTTTTGTCAACAGCCTGAAGGACCCGCTCGGCATCATTTCCAGTCGTCAGATGATCTGTATGCGGCATGATAACAACAATCTCATCACCGCCATGCCGACAAACGATATCTGATTTCCGGGTGGATTTCAATAATGAAAGGCCGGTCAGCAATATCGCTCCGTCTCCTTCCTGGTGACCATATGTGCCATTATATTTCTCAAGATAATCAATAGCCGCGACTTTCAGACCGACATCTCTTTGCAGCGTTTCATTCAATGCTTTGTGATGATTAATGATATGATTCCATTCTATTTTTGATGTGTATATATCTAAATTCAAATGCGTCAACGCAAACATGCATTTCTGATACAGAACCTTTCTCAGGTATTCCGGCGGGAGATGGCAATTTGAAAAAGCACTACCGGTAAAACTGGAGATTTTAAATGTATTGGATTAGTGAGTTAAAGCAGCCGAGATTTCGGCTTGTATTCATTTCATCGGCAACCTGAAAGAACGTTCTACACAAACATCATAGGTTGCAGCAAGAAGAGTGACCATTACTGAATTTTTGGCATCCTCAATGGAAACCAGATTATCTTTACCATCCAGCTCAGCTTTTTTCAAATGAATCGCATACTCAAGTCACTTCGCATCTACCCATGCATAATTAAATTTTTATAGAAGCTCGAAAACCTCTGGCAGCATAGTAGGAATCTGCTCCGTTATGATATACAAATACAGTATCATAGCGTCGGTCACAAAAGAGGGCTCCTCCCAGTTTTCGAATTGGTGCAGGAGTTGCAACCCAGCTTGATGTTTTAAGGTCAAATTTTCCAAGCTTCTGCAGCTCGCGATACTCTTCCTCAGTCAGAAGGTCTATCCCCATGGCCGCAGCCATATCAAGCGCACTGCTTACCGGCTTGTGTTCTTTCCTGGATTCCAGTGCATCTCTGTCGTAACATAGACTTCTGCGTCCGGCAGGCAGAGATGTTATACTCACAAACGATATGATAGTGACAATTCTTTCTATAATAGATAAGCCATCTCTCACATTAAGAAACCGGGAGAGGTAGCATGCTTATGCCAATGGAAGCAGATGACGGAGCCCGTATTTTTTCGAAAAAATGTGCAGCCTGAAACGTATCTTAATAATATATAGTAATGCTTAAAATACAATCGCCGTTTTGGAGAAGAGGGTGTTTTATAAGTGTTATGAAAGAGACAAAGACTTATACACCCGTCAAAGTGCTTTCCATTGTTCTGGAATCTCTGTTGTTTGTTGTATCGCTTGCGATACTCTTAGCCTGGATATCGGGAAGGCCACTTTTCTACAGCGATAGCGGAGCGGTTATCTCGATCTTTACCGCCCTTTCCATTCTGTTTCTTTCGGGAGTTAGACTGGCGGATCGATTTTTATTTGGCTGGCCGATGCCTCTCTCCTACGCCCTTCTGGTGATCGTTCTGGGTGGCAATCTCACGACACTTCTTATGCTCTACAGCCTGCCGCCGCAATTTACGAAATCCTTTGATCTGGTCTTCACATCTGCTGTGACCTCCACTGGCTTGATAATCTTCTGTATTTACGAGATTTTGATCAGGCTGCGAAGAACTCCAAAAAGTGTTTTTATTATCGATGATATTCTTCTACATATAGCTTTGCTCCCTGTAGCTCTGGGTCTTCTGGCGTATGTTTTTGACAGACCATGGTATCTGAGCAGTCCCATCGATCCACGAATCGGCGTTACCTACGTAGAGATGGCCCTGCTCGGTATCTATACAATCAACGCCGCTCTAACAAATCGGGACCTATTCTTATGGCGATTTCTCACTGAAAGTCTGGTAAACAAGATCACATTCACAGCACTTGTAATCAACCAGTTCGCTGTCCCTTTCCTGGTGGGATCGATCTTTCATGGTAAGGATGAGGATCTCCAGGGGATGGCGGGGCTTGAAGTGTATGTAATGATTGCCGGCGCATTCGCAATCATCATGTTTCTTACGATTCAAGCATATCTACATCGCACACATGAAAAACTGTAGTCGGCATTGCTACTGGTGGAGAATACGTCTTTCAATAACTATGAGCAGACATACAGTCTGCTTGAGGATGGATGTAATCTCGCAACAATCATCTAATACTGAGAGAGGAGCGCCAGTTCGCGGGCCTTTTTTTCCATTTTTCGAAATAGAATGAAGCCTGTAATAGTGAACACTCCCGAATAAAAAAGCTGTGTAAATAGCATGGCAAATATTTCCGGATGGTCGGTAGTAAATACAGCCAGTAGATTTTTCATTCCCAGGGTGAGAGGAAATAAATCATAAACCACGGCCTGCCAGCTTCCATCGATAAGAGCATCTCTGTTCTGCCAGAAAAGTCCCAGAAATGCAAAGTTAATGATCTGAAAGAAAAATCCGACTCTCTTAAATAAGAGGGTCATCCCGGCAAATAGATAGGCAATTCCGTAAACGCCAAGGGCAATAAGAAACAAGAAAAGAACAGCCACAGGTATATTTCCCCCGAGGATATGAACCTGCGGTATGGCCAGTGTATAACCACCGAGTAAAAGGAAAAAACTTGCAATCTGCCGCGGGAACTGGGCGAATCCCCGGGCAAGTAACACTGTAGCAAGAGAGTGTCCGGAGATGGAGAGCTGTTCGAGTGTTCCCGTCTGGCTCTCATTGGAGATCTGTCCCGACCAGCCCATCTGGCTTCCCATAATAAACTGCATGAGACAGTAACCGATTACCATTCTTTCGTGATTGATATTCAGTCCACTTCCTCCCGAGAGCTGGGACATTCCAAAAAATATTGCCATTAATATAATATACATAAACAGTACAAATGACAGCGACTGCATTGGATAACGAATAATGAACAGGGCTTCCCTCTTTAATTCTGCTTTAATGAGCAGTACAAATTCCATCGCCACAACTTTCATTTTTTCGCTCCTCTTCGCGTCCCGTCACGTTTCAGCGACCTGAGGAAAACCTCTTCCAGGTCTTCCCGTTTTTTTTGAAAGAATAGAAGATCAGCCTTGCTTCCGGAAATATCCCGCAGTATTTCGCTCAAACCATTCCGGCTTTTTGCGTTCACTTCAAACTCTGTCTGCTTGCGCGTTTTATGAATTACCCTTACCGAATATTTCTTCTCCCAGGATTTCGGAATAGCAAAGTTCCCCTGTAAGGAGACGTGATACAAATACCGGGTGGTATTCTCCTTTAACTCTTTTAATGTTCCTTCAACAATGAGCTCGCCGTGGTTAATGATTCCCACACGATCCGCCAGCTGATCTACCAGTTCCAGCTGGTGTGTGGTCAGAAGGATTGCCTTATTTTCCACCTTTGCCAGGTGTCTTATCTTTTCCTTGATTCGCCTGGAGCTTCCCACGTCAACCCCCAGGGTCGGTTCATCAAGAAGCAATATTTGAGGATCGGTGATCAACGCACTGGCAATAGCCAGTTTCTGAAGCATCCCCCTGGATAGATGACGGCTCTGGTTGGCCTTCTTCGCATCTATTTCCAGTTCCTTAAGGAGTTCCTCCGCCCTCTTCGAAACCATTGCCGACGGGACTCCGCGCAGGTTGGCAAAATAGTGGAGGTTCTCAAGGGGCGTAAGCCTCCAGTAAACATTACGGCTCCCCTCCAGTACAGCACTCAGGACTTTGTAATTCTTTTTTTGCGAACGATCAAACAACACATCCCCTGCTGTGGGGACAACCAGTCCGGCAATCATTTTGATTATCGTTGATTTTCCGGCACCGTTTGGTCCAAGGAGGGCAAAAATTTCTCCGGCCTTGATATCAAACGAGACGTTTTTAACCGCCTCGAAAGATTTTCTACTGAACGGTTTTGAATATGTTTTGCATAATCCTTTTACAGATAAATCCATGTGCACCTTTGTATGTAATTGTATACGAAAAATTCTCTGTATACTGTGGCTTTATAAAAATCCTGGTCAATTAGAAAAGAGTCCACACCGCCCGGTCAATAATTACAGACTATAAAACATTGGGCTATACTCATTCATTACAATTAGACGATTTCCTCCTCCGAAAGCCATGAGCCTTATAAACCGGGAGAGCTGAAAGTTTTTGAGAATAAAGATCTTCCAGCTGCCATAGAGTGGCTGAAAAAGTAACTTTTATACAAATATTCCCGGTTAACAAAACTATTCTGATCCGTTTTCAAAAGACATCGCAACCTAAAAGGGAGCTTTCGCCTCCACTACTACAGGCCGGCCGCTGACGGGATGGACAAAGGCAAGGCTCTCTGCATGAAGACACAATCGGCCATCTCCATCGCCATAGAGATCATCTCCTTTAATAGGAACTCCAAGTCCCCCTTTGTGGGCTGCGTGCATGCGAAGCTGATGGGTGCGTCCGGTGACAGGATAGAAGTGGACCCTGGTCAGTTCTTGTTCGTAATCCACAATCTGCCATCGAGTTGCAGCGGGCTTGCCATGTTCGTAGCAGACCATCTGGCGGGGTCTGTCGTTTAGATCCACACGGAGAGGAAGTTCAATGAGACCCTGGCCGGGACTCTCCGGAAGTCGCCCTGCAAGGAGAGCCACATAGCGCTTCTCCACTTTTCGCGTTAAGAACTGCTTCTGTAGTATTTTGTGAATCTCTTTGCTCTTTGCAATCAGAAGAACTCCCGATGTGGACATATCCAGGCGGTGAACAAGGATCGGACCATCCCCCTCAGGAATTAGACTCCGGTCGCGAGTGCGAATTCGCGACTCCACCGAATCGCCAATCTCTTTACCGGGTACAGAAAGAAGGCCGGAGGGTTTGTTGACCACAAGGAGGTGTTCATCCTCATAGAGAACTTCCGGTGCACTCCCGTCCGGAAAGATGCCGTGGGCAGGTGGAGGTTCCACCGAATAGCCTTCCAGCATAAAAGGCAGAATAGGTCCGCACTTCCCCCTGCATGCAGGATAGAACTCTCCGTGGCGACGGACTTCCTCTGTGGGTGATGCTCCCCACCAGAACTCGGCAAGGGCAATGGGAGTCAGACGATGTGTATTGGCGTAGTGGATCAGTTTGGGACCGGCGCAGTCACCCGCACCTCCCGGAGGCAGACCATCTGTGAAAAATCGTGTGAGAGGACGCTCCTCCCCCAACCCGTTTGTAAGCCGGTAGCCTTCGAATATTTGCAGATGAAGCGAGTTTGAGAGAGAGGCACGTTCACTCTTTAACTCTTTAATCTTCGCATGGAACTCATCCAGATCATGTTGTATCCGTTCGATCTTTTCGCACCAGAATGACGTGCGCTCTTTGAGTTCTCGGCGATCCTGTTGACTCTCCAGACTCATACGATGTAATATCTCGGAACGATCCGCTCCCTCTACCTGCGATCGCATTGCATGACGGTCACTTTTTCGCTCTTTATGAATCGCTTTTAAAGAGGTAAGATCCCGCTCCTGTTCGGTTTGCATCAGCGATCGTTTTTCAAGAAGGGAAGTATAGTTTGCATCAGATTGAAGCCTTTGAATCTCATCTGTGAACTTAGCAAGCCTCGCCTCCCCATCGGGAAAGAAGCGCTTTCGCTCTCCCAGATCAAAGAGTGGTGGGACAAATCCCGGATGATTCCACTTCCCGGCAAGCATCCCCGAGAAAGCCGATAGATAACCCAATCGACCCTCTCCATCAACTACCACAAGAACTCCGAACATCTTTCCGCCCCCCGAGCCTTGAAGCTCCTGGTGCCACTCGGTCCGCTTTTCCAGTTCCCGCTGCAGACTCTCACAGGCCCTGCGCGCCAGAGGATGGGGTGCCGGACGAAAGGGGTTTGGAAACTCGTCGGGTAGAGGTTCTGCTTCCTGCAAGTTTGATAGATACGTAATACAATTCATCGGGGCAATCTCGAGTCTAACTCCAGAAGGCATCACCGTGGTGGTTGTAAACTACTTCTTGTTACTCTGCGTGGAGTCCGATTCACTCCCCTTTGAATCAAAATCAAAAATACAGACGGCAGGGATCATCAATGAAATGTATCTCACTGACCTTCGGCCTCTTGATTTTTTCGCTCCAGCAGTCTTTTTGCATGGTTATAGAGATCATTTTTGATATATAGATCAACAAGCATGTCATAATAGACAGATTGTTGTGGTGATTTCTCAATCAGTTGAAGATAGATCTTTTCTGCGGATTGATACTGTTCATACTCCTCCAGAACTATGGCGCGTGTCATCTCTTTTGTCTCCCGGGATATTTTTTCCAGATCAACTCTTTTCATCACATCCCCGAGCAAATTCGTTTCGCGTTTTGAAAGAGTCCTGTTTTTCAGTTCCGGTTCATCCGCCGGTCCCCGGAGTGCACCGGCCCTGCCTGCCTGAGCTCCCGTGTATTCAGAGTCGGCGATCTTTCGATGGACCATCTTCCATACGAAACCAGGGAGATTATCCCTCTTTCCATCGAGCTTTTTACTGATCTTCATTTTACTGTTGGAATAGAGGTCAATTCTATTCCCATCAGCCAATAGCAAGATAACATGACTGTTCGGCCCGGTGATTATTGTATCGCCGGGATGGAGTGTCTGTCCAACCATTGCGGGGAGAGCCTTATCCGACAGAGCCCCTGTTACTTTAACATCTCCTTTTTGTTCGATGATTCGCACTACTTCGCTCTGTGCGTACAACGGTAATAAAAAGAATAATAGAGGCAGTATTAATAAATATCGAAAACGGTTCATATTGAATCCCCCTTGAGTCCGATAACCGAGTATACGGTTATCTTCTCACTTTTTCCTTTTACAGGAACGGAAGGATGGGCTATTACATCCACCATATCTTTCACATCGCTATAAACCTCTTCACTGATTAGAAGATCCGTATCAAGTGTTCGGGTCAGGCCTTCAATTCTGGAGCAGAGGTTTACCGTATCTCCAATGACCGTATACTCCATCTGACGAAGAGAACCGATATTCCCGACCAGGACCTCGCCTTTATGAAGTCCCATTCCGATTTTTATGGGTGATTTTCCCTGACTCTCTCTTGCCAGATTTAACTCTGCAAGTTTGGCTCTCATTTCCAGACAGGCCCGCAGGGCCTTCTCCGAACTCTTTTCCACTGGCAAAGGGGCCCCGTAAAAAGCCATGAGAGCATCGCCAATATACTTATCGAAAGTGCCCCGGTATTTAAATACGATTTCAATCATTTCAGTAAAATACTCATTGAGCATCTCCACCACCTCCGGCGGAGAGAGCTTTTCCGAAAAAGGTGTAAAGCCGCAAATATCAGAAAAAAATACTACGACCTCTTTAACTTCCCCACCCAGGTTTATAGATGACTCGCTTTTTAATATTGAGTTTACAACCTCAGGAGCCATATAGCGTGAGAAGAGACCGCGCATTCTTCGCTTCTCTTTATCCACTACAAGAAAATTGAAAACAAGAGAACCAATCCAGGAGAGGTTCAAGGAAAGAATGGGATCGAACAGGTTCATATAGAGTAGAGCTGAATAATACAGGTATACTGAAATTCCCAGGAGTGCAGCAACTCCCGCAAGCATCCAGATAAACCCGATGACCGGTCTTACACGAACAAAGAGAACTGAGGCAAAAAGTATGAGCAAACAGAGAATCAGTAAATTGAACTGCGAGGAGAGATTTTGCGGAATCTCCCCTGAATATATCGTATCAATTGCATTTGCATGAACCTCAACTCCATAGAGACCCGATTGTGTTTCCACCGGTGTAAGAAAGAGATCATGAGACTCTTTGAATGCGGCACCCATTACCACAATCTTATCTTTGAATAGCGACATATCAAATTTCGGATCCAGCAACCTGTAAAAGGGAACGCTGCGAAAGGAACCGCCAGGCAAATAATGAATGGAGACCGGTCTTCCCGGAGGGAGAGAGATCGTATAGTCTCCGTTACTGAATCCTTCTTCGACCTTCTTGAACCTTTTACCGCTGTAGGTCTCAAGGACAGCCACGGCAAATGCCCTCTCCGTCTCTCCCTGTGTATTATCAAACGGAACAATACGCCTGACTGCACCGTCGGGATCTATTATGAGATTTATAAAGCCCACTGCCTTTGCCCGTTTGCTAAATCGTTCCAGCGGAAGGTCCAGGTAGTCTATCTGGTATCCATGACTCTCCCTCTTACCCAGCTTCGAGGGCAGCACAACCCTTCCCGAGGATGCAATAGCCTTCTCAAGCGCCAGGTCTTCTCTATCATTGTAACCTCTATCCCCCAGCATAACATCCATCGCAACAACGCGGGCATCGGCTCTTTTCAATCGCTCCAGTGCCCTGGCAAAAATCTGGCGGGGCCATGGCCAGCGAATGTTAATGGCTTCAAAAGATGGGTCATCAATGGAGACGAGAACCAGGGGCACATCGGGATTTTTTTTCTCAAACAGGGATGATCGGAAATCTTCCGTTTTCAATTCAAGACTCTTCGAAAAGGGAAACAGCACAACCGCCCCCAGTACGGCCAGTGATATTATAGATGATCCCATGATCCATTGTTTGCGCTTCATCTCTTCAGTCCTGTTCGATTATCCCCGTAAAAAATGAAGGGGGCCCAGTAAAAGGGGGCGCTGTATCGATTATTCTTAATAAACTCCCTCTTCATTTGAGACATGGCATGGGAAAAACCAGTATGATCCTTTTTCACATGAGAGTAAAGTCCGCTCATAAATTTCATTGTAGACTCATCGGAGACCTGCCAGAGAGAGACGGACATTGCCTTTGCCCCGGCCACAAGAAATGCCTGGCTGAGACCGACAATCCCTTCGCCATCATAGATCTTTCCAAGCCCTGTTTCGCAGGCCGAGAGATTTACAAAATCTGCCTCCATCTTCAGTTTCGAAATCTCCTTCATTGTTAAATAGCCGTCATTGTCACCCTTCGCATCATCCTGTATAGAAAGAATGACAGCAGAGAGTTCCGGCACTTCCGGGATCACTATGCCGTGGGTGGCGAGATGGATTACCCTGAATCGAGCAAGGTCACCATCGGCAGACAATTTTTTAACATAGGCCTCATCCACCTCAGGCCCCTTTTTAAGTTCCGTTCCCGCAACAATCTGCGAGACACGCTCCACCTCGGCGAGAGATCCGGGAAGATTGGACCACTGATTGTATCCAATTCTGTTGTAAACAGCCCTGGCACTGGCGCCAGTGTCCATCAAATGATTTGCCTCACGGCGAATCCCATCAATATCCGCTGCCCGTATGGATCCACGGCTGGCAATGGAAGCGGCATCGCTATTGTAAAGGGCTCCGCCCATGGCAAGCATCGGCTTTCGCCCGGCGGGATAGGCTTGACGAAAAGATCTTTCAGCTACGGTTATGGATTGCACATAACTGATATCATACTTCTCGATAAGATAATGTCCATCTCTATCGGTCAGAGTTTCAAACGGAATCGTTCCAAGAATTCCATCGGGAACGATAATCAAGGATGATAGTTCGCCGATCTGCTCTCTTAAGGGATCAATCCATAAACCGTAAAGAAACCCGGAGATCCGGACAAAGGCCTCCTGATCCCGCCGGGAGTGTATCGGTTTTGCAAGAAGATAGCGATAATAGTGGAATATTCCTTCCAGTGGCATTTTGTCCGACTCACTAAAATGAGATCGAATCTGACCGCCATATCCTTCGTAAAGATTTGAGATGGCACTCCGGTCCGGCACAGAAACGGTACTTGCTATACGGTCCGTGTCCATAAGTATGAGCTGATAAACGTCTCCTCCAAGAGATGCCACGGAGAGCACTGCTTCCGATCTTTTCAGACGACCTTGAAACGCTGAGATAGTATCTATGCCTGGCATAATCTCACTCGACGAATCTCCCATCTGCTCCAGCAGATACTTCGCCCGGGAGAGTTCCAGAGCATAAACGCTTTTTAGGAGATCCCCCTTTTCAAAATAGGTCAGGGCAAGATCACGATAAACGGCAATCTGCGAGGCCAGGTATTCACGCCGTACGGCTCCCCGTGCCGTCAAACGAAGATCTTCGTGTATGGCAATGGCCTGCGTAAAGAGCTTTGCGGCGCGGTCGTAGTCCCCCATATAAAAACGGGACCTTGCAATATTTGTAAGCCCTGTAGCCTCCTCCTTTTTTGCACCGATAGATCTGGAATAGTCCAGGTGATCCTGAAAATATTCTATGGCTTTTTCCTGCTCACCTTCGAGCTGATAGATCAGTCCAATATTGTTACGGCGAATGTTAATTCCACGCAGGTTACGAATACCGGTATCCTCTTTCAAGGCCCTGAGATAGTATTGAAGCGATGTCTCATTATCGCCGGACTCCCTGTATGCCTCCCCCAGATTGCTTAAAAGAAGGGCTTCTGTCTTCGGATCATTTAGAGACTCATTCATCTGCAATGCAGTTTTATAGTATACTATTGACTCATCCGGTTTCCCACTCTGCCGGATCGCCTGGCCCATGTTATTATTTACAGAAACCAGTCCCTCGCTATCATTACTCTCTTTGAAGATCTGTTCGGCGTTCTTGTAATATTGAATGGATTTATCATACCATCCCCAGGCACGATAGAGCTCTCCTGTGGCGTTGAGAAGATTTGCTTCAACACTCCGGTAACCTTCCCTTCGTGCAATATCCAGAGATCTGCTGTATTTTTCAAGGGCGAGATCAAATCGTGAAAGAGATGCATCTACTCTGCCAATGTTATATGTCTGAATGGCAATGTTACGCTGGTTATCCAGCTTAAGCGAAATCTTCAGGGCCCTCTTATAATACTCAATAGCCTCCGGGTAACTTTCCCGGGAGAAGTAAACCAGTCCAATATTGTTATAAAGATTGGAAAGTTCGCGTTCTTTTCCCGGACGTGCAAAGAGAGGAATTAATGTTTCAAGAACACGAATCAACTTCCCAGCAGCATGCTCCTTTTCATACATCTCGGAGAGCAGGGCCACACTATCTTCTATACCCGCCCTGTCTCCCCTCGCCATATTGATCTTCAATCCGTCTTCGATTGCAAGAGCTGCTTTGCGTGCGTCACCGGCTTCATGATAATTGACTCCCAGGTTGAACAGGAGAACAGCGATACTCTCCGTTTGATCAAGTATCCGATAGAGGTCCAGTGAGCGCAGGTAGTATCTCTCCGCATCTGAATATTTTTTCTGCGAATAAGAGGCCATCCCCATCTTATTGAAAGATTCGGCAATCATCTCGTCCTTCTCGAATCGTTTGTAAATAGGGATCAATTTCTCGTAGATCTGAATGCTCTTAACATGATCGCCCTTCTGTGTATATATCCAGGCGAGACTCTCATAGCTTGCAATGGTCAATGGATCATTGTGCAGACGAATCGCAAGATCAAGGGCAGCCTCATAGTAGAGGGCGCCCAGCCGGTATAGCTTTCTATTTGCATAAATGCTTCCCTTCCCGCCCAGAGCCCGCAGGCGGTCCTCCTCGCTGCCTGCCTGTTTTGCTATCTCGATAGAACGATTGTAAGAGGCAAGGGCCCGGTAGTTTATACCCATCTGCGAATAGATCGTTCCCAACCACCCATAAGCCCGGGCCAGTTCCATTGAGGGAGGAGCACTCGATAGAAGGATCCGGGCCCTGAAGTAATCCTCCAGACCACGCTCCGGATGTTCCAGATAGTAGTGACAGGTCCCGCGCATCGTGTAGAGCCAGGCCACCTCCCTGTCCGGACGGTCCGGAGGCGATTGTTTTAGAGATTGATCAATAATGGGAAGGGCCTCTTCGTAACGAGCGGCAAGAGTGAGCATATACGCGCCGTAATCTCGGCTGTTTCGAGCCTCAACGCTCTTTCCCATTTTCAGATAGAGAGATCCGGATTCAATATACCGCCTGGCCGCCCTGTCGTAGTCCTGCCGGGAGGCAAAGAGATTTGCCAGTGAGTTATTGATATTCACCTGGTATTCGACAGAGTCCAGTTGTATCGCAAGCTCCAGTGATTTTAAATAGTGGGATTGCGCCTGTTCTGCATGACCGAGCTGGAATGCGGATGCCCCGGCCCACAAATGTGCTGCCATGACTCTTTCAGAATCCTGGATATCCTGTTGACTCAGCAGGTCCAGGCATTTAGTAAAACTATCGTAGGCGTCAGCGTAGGCACCTCGTTTTTGAGCATCCACTCCTTCGTTAAAATAGGTCTGAGCTGGATCCGCACCGGTCTGCCCGAGAAGCAAAGCCGGGGAAAAGAAAGTTATGAGGAGTGAAAGGGCAAGGAAACGGATCATCCTTTCAGAGTTATAGAGAGTCTGCAACATTCTTGACCGATCCACAGCCCGGGTAAGCGATCTACCTGTTGTAGATCGCATCAATGGGTGAAATTTTTACGGCCTTTCTTGCAGGATAGAATCCCGAAAGAAAACTGATAACGGTTGCGACGATAAACCCTTCGAACATATCATACATCGTCAGGTAGGGATGCACCACGCCGATTCCACCACCCCACTCACTGGTTCCCATTTCCAGACCTTCGAAGTTTACGCCGGTGTAGTAGAGTATGGTTGTTCCGATCAATCCCAGCAGCATACCGAAGAGGGTTCCCAGAAGAGTCAGGAGAAAGGACTCCAAAATGACCATCCAGAAAAGATGGGATGACCTTGTTCCAATGGCATGCATAATTCCAATCTCTTTCATTCTTTCAAAGATGGACATTGTAACCGACTCAAAAAGGATGATACCAAACCCCATTAGAATAATAAAATACATGATTACGGTCATCTGATCGTAAAGTTCAAAGAGCGAGTGTACGGATGGTTCCATCTCCCAGATTGTAGCGATCTCTATTTTGTCTTGATCACTCTTACCAATAGAGCTTCTCAAAGCAGATTGAATACTCTCAGCATCTTCCAGCTTCTTTCCATGAAATACGAAATAGCTTATCTCTTTTTCCGGTCCGTCATTGCGAATTCTTGAAAGATCGGATCGCTTCATTATAACAATTCGTTCATCCAGCATCCCGGAAGGTGACTGAAAAATTCCAGTGATACGACAGGCGAAGGTCTCGGTATTTCCATCGACGCCTCCGGTAGAGACAATCACGCGATCATCCACACCCACTTCGAGAAAGTCCGCATTTTTTGTGCCGATCAAACAGGGAGTCATCCCACTCATAGGACCTTCTTTTTCGTCCTGGTCCTCTTTAAAAAAAGTTCCGCGCACAACCCAGTCGCTGTATTTGCTTACGTTCTTTTCCATAACAGGATCCACGCCCATCAAAAGTACTCCACGAATTTCGGCGCCCAGCCTGAGGATTGCCTCTCTCTCCATTCGCGGCGAATAAGAAACGCCATCGGGCAGAGCATTCTTGAACTGCTCTTCAAGCACATCTGCATTCGTAAGGCGCATGCCGGTTGTGCGTGAGTCGAGATACCCTGCGGGTCTTATCTGCACATGACCGGGGCCGGTCTCAATGGCAACAATTACAAGGGAGTCCATCATTCCATTTATAAAGCTCTGGCTGACATTGACCGTGAAGATACCCACAAGAGCTGTGGCTGCCACAATCAAAGATCGTCTCTTCTGACGTAGATTGTTCCTGTAGGCAAGCTTGAGGAGAGTCTTAAATGTATCAAACATATGCATTACAGTTCCTCCTCCTTATATAGTATTTATGATTCTGATGGGGTCTATGCGATAGATTCGTCTGGTAGCGATGACTCCCATCAAAAATGCAGGAACAATCAAGGCGACACCTGTGATTAACATCTCATTGATATTCACAATAGGACGAAAGCGGGGTGGCATTCCCATAGAAGCGTATATCTCCGCCAGGTTGCCGGTCAATTGATAGGGATAGTAGTGATAGTATTCAGCGATCCCTATCGCCATGAGAATTCCGAATACAACGCCGGGAACAACAAGAAAGAAGGTCTCCCATAAAACCATGCGAAGCAGCTGGGCCGGTTTGGTGCCAATGGCAAGCAGCACACCAAACTCACGCATCCTCTCCTGGATGGACATCTGCACGGTATTGAGTATGCCGAATGATATCGATATAACGAAGAACACGAGAAATATATCCATCTTCCAGGTCGAAACTCGCATCATCTCCTTTACGCCAGGATTGAGATCTTCCCAGTTCAAAACGACAGGATCAAAATTTGCAGACTCGCCGGGGCGAATACCGCTCTCAATGGTGGGACGGGGAAAGACCTCTTTAAGCTCCTCTTCGACTCTCTCTGCGATCAGATAGTTGTCAACCTTCAGGGCAATGGAGGTATAATAACTAACATTTTCATCCTGCACGCCAGTTCCGAATAGAAGATTGCCTCCATCGAGGGCCAGGATAATACGTGAACTGTCGAGATTGCTATGATTTGTCTGGTAAATGCCTTTTACCTCGGCTTCAATCGCCCCGACGGAGCCATCAAAACGTGAAGAGATAAGATAAAACCTGGACCCAACATCCATGCCGTAAGATCTGGAAAGACCAACGCCAATGGCTGCCTCAAATATTTTTTTTCCGGACTTGCCTGACGCATTTACATTTCGAGGCATATGACCCTTTGTAATCATATCGTGCATGGTGGTCATCGATCTCTCTTTTTCGGGATCGGAAGCCATAACGGAGACAAAGCGAGAGCGGTCCGCAAAGCTGAGAAGAGCGCCGCTTCTGACCCTGGCCGACGTCCCCTCAACACCATCGACATTCAGTTTATTCATTATATCCGGAGTTACCTCCAGGGCCCTGCTGAGGGACCTGTTCTCTGCCCAACCGAAAGCCGCGACTTCCAGATATCCGGATTCGACCTGGATGGCTGCGGTTACCATGTCCTGCATCAAACCATAGGCAAGAAATCTCATCGCAGCCAGAAAAAAGGTTCCGGATACGATAAGAAAGAGGGTGATTACCGTTCTTCTTCGGTTTCTCAGTATATTTCGAATTGCCAGATGTATCATTATGGGTTTTTATCTCTCCAGCACTTATTAAAACAGGTAAATATGAATAGAGTCATTCATAGTTTCTTAGACGTATAAATGCAGCAGATTTCGTAAAGATTACAGCAAAATGCTGACAGACGCAACCGTTCCGGCAGCAGCGATAAATCGGTGAGCGTAATAGAAACGGAAGATTTGCGAATCCCCTCTCCCCGAAGATTTCTTTCGGCTCACTTCCTGTTTGCCGCCTCACGCAGGCGATCTGTAGTGTTTCTGCAGGCGCGGGCAATCGAGAGTAACGGTGATTGAGAATCAGGGAAGACCAATCCGCCCCTTCGGGCAGACAGGGCCTGGCTCGGGGTCGCTTCGCTCGGATTTGTCTTCCCTGATTCCTTACGAACGCTTGAGCGATTGCCCGCATTTGCGAATGAAATACGGTTGCGGCGCCTGCGAGGTGGCGGCTATCACTCGTTCGCTGTGTGGAAGCAGCCTGCGTGACCGGGCTCTCAGTCACGGG
>JBNKQE010000020.1:0-24912 GCA_050295715.1 Leptospirales bacterium | reverse complement strand
TTGATAGAGTTCTTACACCTCGGTGTAATGGAGATGGAAAATTCATACAATATGCTATTGTAATAACCCAAATAATTTACCCAATGGGAAATAAATATATAAAAAGACTGAGAATGTATGAGCTATCAAGGTTGAGGGATCCCATTATTAGAGATTACCCAGAATACTATCATAAAGATGGATCGTTCAATTATAATAGATCTACCAGTAATCAAAAATAGATTTTCATGATAAAATTATGAGACATTTACGGGAAAAAAAAGATTTTTTTTACTGTAAATGTCTTTACTTTCATACGGTTCGTATAATGATTAATAAGGAAGTACTGTGATGTTTCCCGGACTAAAAATGTTACTCGGAACACTTATAACTCTACTCTTGGTGTCATGTCTGTATGAGGGACAAACAAAAAAAGATGTAAAAATATATTCCGGGGCAATTAGAATTCACACTGAAGATCCCGTTTTGAAAGATATTCTGTGTGATGCAATAAATTGCAGTGATATTGCCAGTCGCCAGGTTTCGATTAACATATCAATTGAGCAGGAAGATAGTGGTATAATCCAGAATAGTATATATTCTTTGGTGGGTTTAACGCTACCATTAATTGTCACGCAGAGTGCAAGAGCCAGTTTCAAGGTTGAAGATAGCATGCAGCCCGAAATTGATCGAATCGTAATATCCCGGGGAAAAATAATGCATTATGCAATAATGCCTGTTTTCGCCGGTCTGGCAGGGACTTTAATCGGCTCTGCTATAGAGCCCCGAGATTTTCTTGCAAAATCCAGGGGAAAATGTTTGTTGGAAAAGGATGAACGTGCTTGTACGATTTATAAAGAATTTTTGAAAAATGCTCTTGAGCCCATTCGTCTGAAACTAATTGATGCTGATAATGCTGGGTTAATCGAGGTATACTATGAGTCCTGAAATTAGATTATACCACCTTTTAAAGGTAAGCCTGGTGATACTGATTATCTTTTCGGCGATCTCACTGGGGGCCAGTGAACGATCTCAGGATAATTTTGTGTTTTACCGGGGAACTTATACTGACACCGGTCTTATCCCTATCCTGATCGAAGGTGATCTTGATTTTAAGGCATCCTATCTTACTGTTGCTGGTTGGAACAGGGAGCTTGATGGCCGCATTCGCAATCTTTCATTTGAATCCGAGATGCAGCTTGGTGTTCATAGTGGTATTATGAAGCATCTTGAAGCGAATGGACTATTGATAGCGAGACTGGGAAGGCCCTGGAATTTACCTGTTAGTTTTGCCTTCGGAGAAGGCCTGTCTATCGCAAGCAAAGAGCCTGATATGGAAAAATATGGACCGGATATAAGAGAGTATCGATTTAACAGTCAGGCTACAAATCCGGTCTTGAATTACCTGATGGTTGAAATGGCTTTTACCGGACTTTATGATTCAAAAATAATACCGGTAAAACCATTTATTCGGATTCATCATCGATCAGGTATTTACGGAACTTACTGTCCTCCGATTTGCGGAAGTAACTTTGTAACTTATGGAATATCTTTGGATCTTTGAATTGAGGCATACAATATTTTGTCAGGTTAAATATTTAATGTTTATATCTGCATCGCTCATGCTGAAATATATTCCAATACTCATTTCAAAATTATCCGTCTAAGAAAGTATAGCTAAAAGAATTAAATGTTTAGTGGTCTGATATTTATGTTCTTCTGGAATAAACTATTCCGCATTGATTGATTTGAGAATATTTAGTAATCTATGTTACAAAAGCAGTGGGGTAATATTACAGGCTGGAATACGATTCACGGGTGTACAATATTTTTGTATTGTAATTCCTTTTTATTTCGTTTTTTGGGAATGATATATATTTTCAAGGCAATGATTTTTTTCAGTGTGAGTAAATAATCATTATTCACAAGTATGTTGCTGAATTATAATGTTTTATAAAAATAAACAGAACTATTCATTCAGACTTTTCTGGATATTCATTTTAACAATTGCCGGTCTGGCAGGAAATTATTTTAAGTTTTCATTGTTTTTCAATGTCGATTTCTTTTTCGGTTCTATTTTTTCATTAATTATTTTATTACGATTTGGCATATTACCAGGTTTTATATCTACGATAATTATCTCAAGTTATACCTACGTTTTATTGAATCATCCATATGCAATTATAATCTTTACAGCTGAGATTGTTGTTGTTTGGCTGCTGGGAAAAATTGATCGTATTCATATACTGGTAAGAGGTGCCATTTACTGGCTTCTTATAGGTCTGCCTCTTGTGTGGTTTTTCTACTCTGTGGTCATGGGGCTTGGTTATCATACATGGATGATTGTGGCTCTCAAGCAGGCAACAAATGGTATTTTTAATATATTTATAAGTGGACTGGTCGTAGACTATGTCCCTGTATTGATTGATAAATTTAAGTATAGATCAACCGGTGGCGAAAACATTTCTCTATCTACTGTTTCACTGGAAAATCATTTGTATTATGCAATTACCGGTCTCGTACTTGTCTCAGTTTTATTTTCTACAATAGTTCGCGGAAGGGAGATCCTTTCTGAACTTGAAACAAGAATCAATAATAAATTAAACCATCAATCCCGTGTGATATCAATCTACATTGATGATTGGGTGAATAAGCATATAAAGCTTGCAAAGCTTGTTATGAATCATGAGGATCAATTAATAATAAATAATCACTATCTGATTTCTCAAATTGGAATTGCCGCCGTTAAAAGGAATAACAGCATAAAAATATTTGATCAATCTCTTGTCGGATTACCTGATTTATTTCGAGGTAACAATGACAATGTGGATAAAGCTCATTACCATTTTATTGATCATGACAATAAGGTAGACGTATTCTTTGCACTGCATAGTCTTAAAGGATATGATAATTATGTTTTAATGAATATGTCCGATTTTGATGATACTATTAAGAATCTTGCCTCATCATTCTCCTATCAGATTATAGTGGCCAATAAAACGAATAGAGTGATAAGTTCGTCACAGGATGTTTACAACGTTGGAGAAATTATAAAGATAAAGGAGTCCTATGATATAATTAGAACGGGGAATGATACTCTTCAATATCTGGCCAGAAGTGAGGCAAATACAACATTGATGGAACGATGGAAAAGTTCATTCTATGTAAAGGAACTTACTCTCGGGGGAAAGAGTAATCCACTTAGTGTTATTGTTATGGCTTCAGTTTCGCCCTACCAGGAAGAGCTATATGAAAGTTATATAAGAAATTTGTCACTTTTGTTGTTTTTTTTCGGTGTATCAGCGATTGTCTCAGCATTACTCAGTTATTATAATTCACTTCCATTTCTCAGATTGCGCCAGACCGTTCAAGACCTGCCGACGAGAATTCAAAATGGTGAAAGTGTATCCTGGCCGCGTAATGTTATAACCGAGGATGTTGTAGAACTTATTGCATCATTTCGTGGAATGGATAATGAAATCAGAAATGGTTATCAGCGATTGATTGAAATGAACGACTCACTCGAGGATCGTGTTGAACAACGCACTCGCGAACTACAGTCAACAAATGAAAAGTTACGGTTGAGCAGAGAACGATTTGAGATGGCACTTGAAGGAGCCAGGGATGGTCTCTGGGATATTGACCTTGTAAACAAAAGTACCTATTACTCAAAGCATTTTCTAAATATTCTCGGGATGGATGATTATGTTCCTACGAATCGCCTGTCTGGTTGGCTTGACTGGCTACTTCCCGATGAAAGGAAAATTATAAAAAAATATTTACGTGAATTTTTGCGAGAACGAAAGGAGATCTGGGAACATACTTTTCAGGTAAGGCATACAAATGGTGAATATATTACTGTTCTGTCTCGTGGAAAGGTAACATATAATGATAAAAAAAGGCCTGTTCGAGCTGTAGGTTTTCTGACAGATATAACTCACCAGTTAAAACTGGAAAACCTTTTACAGATTAGCGAAGAGAAAATCAGAATCCTGGCAGATTCTGTAGGTCATATGATGATTTTTTCACTGGATAAGAATCTTAAATGTGTTGGAATTTACGGTAAATGGATTGAGGATATTGGATTTGATATTTCAAGCGCTACGGGCAAGCCTGTAGATGTCGCTTTACAGGGAATTGATGGTGAGAAGTGCCGCGATGCTGTTGACCGTTGTCTTAAGGGCGAAAAGGTAAGCTACGATTCAAGAGTCTTATCTCCCCGGAAAGTTGAAGTATTCATGCAGACCAATATGTCACCAATTTTCAATAATTCCGGGGAAGTGACCGGAATTGTCGGCATATCCTATGATATAACCGAAGGTAAGTTGAGAGAACTCAAGCTTCTTGATAGCAGTATTTACATGGAGCAGTTGGTTGAGATTGAGACAAGAAAGCGTCTTGAGCAGCAGCAATTGCTGATTCAGCAGTCCAGGCTTGCTGCAATGGGGGAGATGATTGGTTCGATTGCCCATCAGTGGAAACAGCCTCTGTCTGTAATGCATATGTTATTTCAGGAAATTGGTGACTCTTTTGATTATGGCGAACTGGATGAGGAACGAATAAATTATATTATGAGCAATGGGATTGAACAGGCTGAGTATATGGCGCAGACTGTTGATGACTTTCGCGACTTTTTTAAGCCTACAAGAAAACAAAAAGTCTTTCGCGTTGATGAGGCCGTCAATGGAGTTTTAAAATTGATATCCGTACAGCTAAAAAACCATGGTGTGGTGGCTGAATTGAAAGTGTCTGAACCGGCATCGGAACTCAAGGTAATTGGTTTCCCAAATGAGTTCAAACAGGCGGTATTGAATCTTCTAACAAATGCTCGAGATGCTATACTTTCTAAAAACCTCAAAGAGGGAAATCTTGGTGATGTCCAGGGCACAATACGGGTAAATATTTCAAAGACAGGTGATACGGTAGAAATTATAATCTCAGATGATGGCGAAGGAATTCCGGAAGATATATTACCCAGAATTTTTGAACCATACATTACAGGTAAGGGTGAAAAGGGGACTGGAATCGGGCTGTATATATCTCGCTTAATAATCAATAAGATGCATGGTGAGATAAGTGTAAGCAACTTTGAGCAGGGGGCTCGATTTACAATTCGCGTCAAAGCTGCTGCCGATGATGCATAATGTATTACGTATATTTGTGACCGTGTAAGTATATTGCTTCGTTGTTATCTCCGGCAAAGAACAATCATTAAATTCTATTTGTAAAATCATAGTTGTAAATGGCTGACCGGATCAATATTTAATCCATTGATGCAGACATTATTGACTCTCTCGATAATAAAAAACCTATCACCAGAGTATCCAGTTGCCTGTTCAAATCTGCAAGCTCCTTGCTGTCAATAATACCATCCTCACTGGCATTTGCATAAGTATGTATGAAATATTTCAGTCTTGAATTCGCTGAGTGATTAAGCCATCTGGAAAATTTTTCATGATTGAGTCTCACTTTACTTCTTCCAAAATATCCCTGTCCATTGAATGTATCTCCATGGATGCTTATCTGTATCTGACCCCTTGTTTTCAGGTTCAGAATATTTATTGATGAATCTCCCTCCAGAACGTGTCTGAGTTGAATCAAAACACAGATGGAGTTTTCCATCTTCCTTGAAAGTGCAACCCTCTCCTGGCCAATCAGGCGACCATCATTTGACATCAGGTCTTTATAAAGTTTCCCGATTTCCTTTAGATCTTTTACGAGTGATGACAGGTAGTAAGATATAGCTGTTTGGTCCGGGGGAAGGTATTCAATTACCGGAAGTTTGCCGTGAAGGGTAACAGTTCCAGATTCATTTACATTAACCTTGAGTGCTCTCATCCTGTGACCTTCCTGTTACATCTTGTGGCTCATATGTCGCACAAGCCTTCTGTATTTACTACAATGAGCTTCTCAGATTATCCATCCAGGGGGAATACGTAAAGGATATAATGGAGTTGTAGCAGATGGATTTGATCAGTGGGATGATACCGCAACTAAGGATTGCAGTAATTTTCGTTTATTGCATTATCCAGTTTAAATGTCTGGATATTCGAAAAAATGATTCCGGGCCTCAAAAAGAACTCAATGTCCCGGCTTTGAATGATTTGCATTCTCAGCCAGGCATTGATTCAAATCTAACAATCAATAAAATTCTCTCTGAGGTCCACCCATGGGGGATGGGGTGTAATGCCGCAGCATGTAAGTGAGATGCTCCCCTAGAATTCTTCGAGTATCTCCGGGCATAATAATTCTTGAAATGGAACCCAGTGAGAGACCCTCTTTGGGATTCATCAGTTCTTTTTCATAGCGTGCGTTGAGCTCTGCAAGGACCCTGTTAAGTTCTCTTCGCCCCTCTTCTTCACGTCCCTGCTTGATAGAATTCTGATAGGCCATTCGCGCCTTGTTCAGTTCATTTTTATATATAAACTCTTTACCGGCCGGACCCATTACAGCAACACGTGCCTGCGGAAATGTAAAGACAAAGTCCGCTCCTGTATGATAAGAATTCCATGCAATATAGGCACCGCCAAATGCATTTCTAACAATTAGCAGCATTCTTGGAACTCTTAGATCCACAATGGAGTCGAGCAGGGCACGCCCGGCTTGAACAATCCCATTCGCTTCCTGATCCCTACCTGGAACAAAACCTGTTGTATCTTCCAGAAAAATAACCGGGATATTGTAAATATTGGCAAAGCGAATAAATCGAGCAGCTTTGTGAGATGCTGCAATATCAATCTGACCGGATGCTACAGCTGAATTATTGGCAAGTATACCTACAACATTACCGCCGATTCGTCCAAAACATGTAATTACATTTCGAGCTCTTTGCGGCTGAATTTCGTAATATTCACCGTGGTCGGTTATCTGCTGAATCAACAGTGTTATGTCAAATGGAGTATTAAATCCTGTTGGTGAGTTAAAAGTTTTTCTTAAAAGTATGTCTTCTTCAAATGTTATACGATCAATTGGATCGTTTGTTGGATGAAACGGCGCCATGGAGCTGTTATTATCCGGTATATAGGAGAGCAGTCGCAGGGCTTTTCGCAGCGATCCCAGTTCATCGGGAGCAACCAGGTCAACCACACCGCTCTGTCCATGAACACCGGGCCCTCCTAGCTGATCCGGTGTAACGTCTTCTCCCAGTACATCACGAACCACACCAGGACCGGTCAATCCGAAGAATGTTCCCTCGTGCTGAATCATGAAGGAGCCCTGACGGGGTAGATAAGCACCACCACCCGCATTGAATCCAAACATCAGAGAAATACTGGGAACAACTCCCGATATTTTTCTGTGAGCCTGAAATGCTTCGGCATATCCGTCAAGCCCTCCAACACCGGCAGGGATATAGGCACCGGCCGAGTCATTCATCCCTATAACAGGGATTTTGTGTTCTGCAGCCATATAGAGGAGTCGGGCAATTTTCCCACCATTTGTGGAGTCCATTGATCCGGCCCGATTTGTAAAATCATGCCCGTAAACGGCAACATCCCTGTCTCCGATACGAATGATACCCGTTACAATGCCGGCTCCATCCAGGTTCGGACCCCAGTTCTGGTATGTAATATTGGGTTCCCGGTCTGTGAGGACTTTAATTCTCTCAAAAACAGTCATTCTCTGTTTTGAGTGTTGAATGAGTACGCGATTGGCGCCGCCGCCTTTACGCGGCTTTTCAATAAGCTCCTTACCCATTACCATAGCTTCTTCATAAGGTGTCATGGTAGTTTGCGGTTTGGTTTTCTGAGCTTTTTTTCGTTCATCGAACGGATTAGATAGAGTATAACCTGATTGAGCGTTCATTGTATTGCTATTTCTTTTTTTTAATTTTATTATTATTTAACCTGCATTCTGGCAGGTTAACAGGTAGGTTTTGTCTCACTCCTAAAAAGGAGATGTTTCAAAACCATAGCTTTTGTACATTTTGCTGGCCACCTTCAATTTTTCTGATATCCAAAATGGATTCAGCCATATTAAAAATGCCGGAGCTGAAAAGATTATGAGCGGTTCACCTGGCGTCGAGTAAAAAATTGACTCCCAATTTTGGAGATTTCCACCTTTCCAGGGAAAAATACATTGCCCTGTGCGGTAGTATGCCGAATAAAACGTTAGGAGTCGAGTTCTTGATTTGTTATTGTTCAGTTTCAATGAAATCAATTTGAATTCGATCGGGCTGACCGGCGTAAGTTTTCATACTGAATTCCTGTAAAACATAATCCATAAAATGGAGTGTTTCCGTAATTATAAGGTAATTAGCCCCGGTTAAGAGTGATTTATGATAAAGTTTTCTTCTATTAATATATTTTATTTTGTGACTCTGCTCCTGCTGATTTCGGGGATGGATATGTTGCAGGCACGTCCCTCACATACAATAGAAGGAACTGGCCCTGTTACTGACTATCGTGAGTTTCTTTTTCTTTATGAATATACCAGGTCTTATTATGAGAAGGAGTATGTGGTTCGTCCAATTCTGCCTGTCTACTCCAACTACAAGAATTATGACAGGGATTATTACTTTCGATCAACGATCTTTCCGCTATTCTACTGGAATGGAACCCATAACTGGACTCGCTGGAGTTTTCTCGATCTAATTACCGGGGATTCCAGGTATCAAGAGGATGATGGAAAGGATACCGATCTGATCATTCCACCGCTCTTCTGGGGAAGGGGTGAGAGTGAAAAAGAGAAATATTTTGCAGTATTTCCTCTCGGAGGAAACATTAAGCATAAATTTTCCTGGGATGAGATATCTTTTGTACTCTGGCCACTATACACAAGCTGGTCTTATAAAGACTACAAAGCTCATTCTATTCTCTGGCCTATTTTTATGACCGGCAGCAGTAAGGACCGTCATGATTTCCGGATGCTGTTTGTCTATTCCAGTAAAGTGCATGATGGGAAGTACAATCGAAAATCTGTATTGTGGCCCTTTTTCCAGTGGGGAAGTGAAGGACTCAACAAGAAGGATCCACGTCATTATGTTTTCTTTTTTCCATTTTATGGTCGGAAGTGGTCTGACAGCGGATCTCTGAGCGCCCATACTGTTCTCTGGCCATTCTTTTCCTGGGGAAGTGACAGCGCACGAGGAGCGACCAATGTTCGCCTTTTCTGGTTTCTATATCAGTATGACAAAAATAACAATCCTTATATACGAAGACACATAGTCTTTCCGTTCTGGGGTCATTACAGATTCGGAACGGAAGAACAGGATTACTGGAAAGAGATGAATTTTTATACTCCTCTTTATTTAACGCTGCGTACTCATTCCAGAATTCTTGAGTCGGAGCAGGATTATTACGGTATTTTTCTATACCAGAAAATGCATACCTATTACAACAGGGAAGAAGCCACCGAGAATTACTATAAGTTATGGCCTTTCTTCCATTATAAGAATGATACAAGGGGAGATCGCAATTTCTCCATGCTCTCTTTGTGGCCGTTTCGATCGGAAGATATTGAGCGTCTGTGGGCCCCTGTTATCTCCGGTTCACTTTTTGAGTATAAATATTTCCGTAACCGTGATCACTATTTCTCAATTCTGCTCAGACTTTTTTCAAGACGCTGGAATGAGTATGATGAGCACATCTTTCTCGCAGGATTTGAGTATCACCGTACAAGAGATCGGTGGAGTCTTGAACTGCTGGGTGGTCTGCTGGGTGTCGGTGAAAAAAAAATAGAGGAAGACCGGGAGGAGTGGTTTTACCGCATCCTCTGGATGGAAATCTAAAATGAATCATATATTAAGAATGATAGATGTTGTTATTCTCAAACCGATCAGGGGAACCGGTGAAACATTAATCCTTCTATTTAAAACATTTCTGTCTCTGCCCTGGATTGTTTTTAAGGTAAGAGAGACTCTGAGGCAGATGTATATCTCCGGATTTCAGAGCCTCTTTGTTGTAAGTGTAGTTGCCGCCTTTACAGGGATGATTTTAAGTTTGCAGGCCGGTCTGGCTCTCAAGGATTTTGGACAGGCTGATTTGATAGGTCAGGTGATTGTTGTTACGTTGACACGTGAGATGGCGCCGATTATGACCGCTTTGATTCTTGCAGCTTCCATTGGATCAGCAATGGCGGCAGAAATTGGCACCATGTCTGTTTCGGAAGAGATTGATGCTCTTGAAGTTATGTCGATTGATCCGGTGAAATATTTGCTTTTACCCCGAATTGTTGGATTTACTCTGATGGTTCCTGCACTCTCTGCCTATGCAAGTGCTCTCGGCGTTCTTGGTGGAGGAGTGGTAGCGCAGACCCAGTTGGGAGTCGACTTTGATACATATCTGAATCTTGTTCTTGAAATATTGAAAACGAAAAAGGGATTAAAAGATATCTGGGTGGGTGAGTTCAAATCGCTGATTTTTGGGATCACCATTTCATCAATAGCCTGTCGGCAGGGATTGAACGCAACCGGCGGTGCAATTGGCGTCGGTAATGCTGTTAGACTTGCCGTTGTCACATCTTTCCTCCTGGTTATAATACTGGGTTATTTCGTTACGGCCATCTTTTACCGGTAAGTGATTATGCATCGCAGGATTTTCAGAGCAATATTTAACCGAGACCGACTTGATCTTATTGTCGGAATTATGTTTTTCCTTATTATGGGATTCACAGGTTTCATAACAATTGTTCAATCCGGTGAGAGTGATATAAAGAAGCCTGCCCTGCTGCCCGTAAGACTTGAAACGGCTGAAAACCTTAAGGTCGGAGCCCTGGTCTATATTCTGGGAGTCCCCCAGGGATATGTGAGATCCTTTTATTTTATTCAGACACATGTAAAAAAAGATGATACTCATGATCACGAAATTGTAAAAGAACAGTATGTTCTGGCGGTTCTGGCATTAAGGGAGATTCCGGAATTTCGCGAGGGTTATGTAATTCGGACAAAGTTTATGGAAATTCTGGGTGAGAAGGTGGTTGAGATAAAACCGGGCAGGGAATTTTCGTCTCCGGTTCTGGATGTGGCCACGCTGGATCTGAATCGATTTTTGACCGACGAAGCTGCCAGTGTAATACCGATTCTTCCTGCCAATAAATATCTTCTGGAAGCGGGAAATTATGATGATCCGCTTTTCCAGGCTTCCATGATACTTATGGAGAACCGTGCACCATTTCGAGAGATTATATCCAACCTTGCTGAGATTACAGGGAAATTAAACCAGGGAAGTGGAAATATTTCAGCTCTAATAAACTCTCCACGGTTGATGGATGGAGGAGAGGATACTTTAAAAGAGATACAGGTACTTGTAAGAGAGTTCGGTACGGCTTCGGAAGATACACGGGAGACTGACTCTATTATAAATTTTGTCACGGGAATTATCGGATTCTTTCTTTAATTGTACATTTTTCTAAGTCACGGAAGCGTTAGATGCCTGAGAGTGTACAGTTGTATGTGTCGTTTCTAACGAACCTGTATCAAATTTGTTATGGGTTTTAGTATCGTGCCAATGACTGCGGAGCCAGGAATACTAAATGATTGGCAGTTAAGGTTTTAGAGTGGAACTCTTGAACAAACTCGAATCGAAAAACAACGAAACACCTGCAGTGGTGGGAGTTATATGGAATGATCCAGTTAAAAGGTGTAACAAAGAAATTCGGAGAACGTGAAATTCTCAGGGGTGTGGATATCCATGTGCGTCGTGGAGAAACCATGGTCATACTGGGCGGATCGGGAACCGGAAAATCTGTGAGCATGAAACATATTATGGGGCTGTTTGATCCTGATGATGGTGAAGTACTGATTGACGGTGAACCCATGAGTTATGTTTCCCGGAAGCAGAAGACAATGCTAAGATCCAGGATGGGAGTCCTTTTTCAGAGTGGAGCTCTTATAAACTGGCTATCTGTGTATGACAATGTTGCATTGCCATTGCGAGAACATAGACTTGTCCCCGGTGATCAGGTCGATGCCATTGTGACTGAAAAATTGGAGTGGCTTGGATTGTGGCCGGCGAAAGATTTATTACCGTCTAACATATCTGGCGGAATGAAAAAGAGAGTGGGGCTTGCAAGGGCACTTACAACCAATCCTGAAATTCTGATGTATGATGAACCTACATCCGGCCTTGATCCTGTAATGAGTCAGGTAATCAATGAGCTGGTTGTTCGAATGCAAAAGGAACTGGATGTTACGCAGATAGTCGTGACTCATGATATGAGCTCTGCATATTATATTGCGGATAGAATTACATTTTTATATCAGGGACTTGTTGAGTTTGTTGGAACACCCGATGAGATAAAGGGCACCGATAATGAAATTGTTCAGCAGTTTATAAACGGCCGTACAGACGGCCCGATGATTATTGATGCGGGCGATCCAACAACGAAAAAGGGTCGGAAAAAAAATAGTTCATTGTAATGATTGAACAGGTAATATATTTAATGGAATGGACTTCCATGATGGAATCCGTCATAACAGGAGCATAAAGTAATGAACTGGATTCAGAATACTATTGTTGGGATTTTGTTTTTCGGAGCACTCTCTCTACTCGGTTACTTTACAATTGTATCTGACAGCGGGCCATTTGCAAAGCAGGGGCACCGGGTCGTTGTTTTTTTTGATAATGCTGAAGGTATCAAAGAAGGGGCACGTGTGACTGTACTTGGTGTGCCCATGGGAAAAGTAATCTCAATTGATCTTGTAAACGTGGATAGTGAAGGGCATCCTGTTACGAGCGATTCAAACAGGCGCGTCGGGAAGCGTGTTGCCTTAACTGCCGAGCTTAAAAAAGATATCGTATTATATCAAAACTATTCTATATCATTGAAAAATGAATCCATACTTTCCGGAAAAATACTGGCAATAGATCCTGGTAGTGCAGGAAGCGATAATCCTGATGAGTGGGTTCCGCGCATCCCAGTGTTGTTTGCAACGGCCATGGAACTGGAAGAGCAGCATATGAGCGCCCTTGAGTATACACTTGCCATGGATTCGAGAAGGGAATTTGTTATGTTGTTCGGAGTCAGCAGCGGTGATCCTCTCGCCGGACTTTCGAGACTTATCGATGAAAACAGGGAAGATGTTCGAAAAACAATAAACAACCTGGCAATGATTACCGGAAAGATTAACCGTGGATCCGGAACACTGGGACAGCTTGTCAATGATTCTGAGTTGCATGATAATGCAGGTTCGCTGGTTGATGATGCTCAGGTAGTTGTAAAAGATCTTAGGGAGACTCTTGAGGATACCCGTGAGCAAGCCCCGGTGAACAGTTTTATTCGGGCAGCACTCACAGCCTGGTAGGGAGGCATTCATGGAAAGAAAAATACCTGTTCTGTTATTGACAGGGGCTTTTTTGCCGGAGATCGATATCCTGGATAAGGAATTGTCAGGGATAACAGTAAAACATCCTCTAAAACAGAGTGGTGAAAAATTCCGCATTGAGGTTATGCAGTTGGGCGTTGGAAACCTGGAAGCCGCAATAAACCTTCAGAAAAGACTGCTAAATGTTCATGAAGAACCCGTGAGTGAAGTTATATTTTTTGGTTCCGCCGGCGTCTACCCATCGGTTAAAGGGGCTCCTGCATGGAGAGGCTTATCTTCAGAATCCTACATAAAAAAAATTGGTTTTGGAAAAGATTTCTACAGTCTGGAATGGTCTGTTCTGGATGGGAAATCCTATCAGCCAGATCTTATGCAAAAACATATTGAAGGTAATCCTGGAGTGTTTGCCAGTAATTTATATACATCAACGGAATGCTTTCCCGGGGATGTAAACAGCCCAGACTCGGTTACACTTGACGACAGTATTCCCCGGAAAATGCAGCCCCAATTATCTTTTGAAAATATGGAAAGCTTTGGAGTGGCATTTACCTGTAGAACTTCCGGAGTACCTTTTGCATCCATTTTTTCTATCACAAATATTGTTGGTCCGGCCGGGTCCAATGAGTGGAAAACCAATTACAGGGATTGCTCCGTTGCTCTGCAGATAAGAGCTTCCGCTATATTAAAAAAACATACGGTTTAGACTGAGAGAAAAGGTGATTGAAATGACTTGCATCAGGGGCTTATTTCCGGAAAGGCTGAATAAACCTTTAATCGTTTCTTAAAAATTTCTAAAAAAAAGTATCCTTTTTTCCGCAGGGTCGTGTAACGCATGTCTCCAACTTTTTAATTTTTAATCATTTGAAGTTTTAGATCCATGTTTCCCCGGGTCGAATATAGAATATGCGTGAGGGAACCATGGCTGATCTAAATACCAGATATCGTATCAAACTAACTGTTGTTGTTTATCAAAACAAGAAACTGGTTCACAAGAATGATATGGTTGTTCCTACCACTTACAGAAGACGTTCTGAAGCCCGTGCTCATATTACCCGTGAGAAAAAAGAACGTCTTAAGAATACGAACTTTTTCATATCGCCCAGAGCGGATTTCGATATGGTTCGCTATTCTGAGCAGGCATCACTGAACACCTACATTCGATACAGAATTCTTGAGGAGCGTCCCTGGGCTCCTGTTCAAAGTGAGGACCGAAAAGCTGAAAGAATGTATCCCATTCGCGGGCACTGACAGTTGCCCGACCGGGTATTATTTATGCTTTCAAATGATACTCTCTATAATAAATCGTTCTTGACCAGGTCTGACTCTCTCTCTAAGCTTTGTGAATCTCATTATTGGATGGTCGGTCTGTACTGTGGACCATGAACTGAATATACATATTCTTGCCTATAGAAACCTGTTTCGTGCAGTCTTAAACAAGCGTAATCTCAGTGATGCTGAAAAGCAGACAATTCTCTCTGATCTCGATGCTTATTTGAAAAAGACAATCACGAAGACTGATGATTTCATTGATCATATTTCCGAATATGCTAAAAAACTTAATGTAAATCCTGGTGCTCTTGGAGGCTTCATTGGAGCCAACTTCATGAAAGCACTCCAGGGAGCCCGAGTTGAGTGGGAGCAAACTCAGGCGTCCCCTTCCGATGCCGGAGGGAAAAGATCTTACGCCACTTTTATGGATGAGGTGTTGTATTATACGGCGCATGAGATGATGGGAAGGTTTGAGGATCTTGACCTGGGATTGCTTAAAATTGTCTATCCCGACGGAAGTGAAGTTTTTCCCGGAAGTATGGAGAATCCGATTTTCAGCCAGGTAGTCTCCATGCCCGAGGGGGCCGTTATTGCAGGGGGCAGTCCTGGTTCTCTCGCTGATAATAAGGAAACGGCGCAGGCCACAACGGGAAAGTCTGAAGAGAAGACAAAAAAAACTTCCGGTTGGGTTCCTCCTCATGACAGTCCTTTGATTATGGATATTCTGGAAAAGCTTGGAAGTGTGCTGGATATAACGGAGAAACTGGAACCCCGAGCATTTCCTCCTGAGATGGAGGGAGTAATGACCGTTGAGATATCCGGTCCAGGAGACGCCGAATCGACAGGTCCGGATAATTCTGAAGCTGCGTCCAGGCCTGCAAGCGCCACAAAACCTGCAAAGCCAACCCCTGCCTGGTTGCTTAACGATAGGCCGATAATAAAAGAGATTCTGGAAAATTATGGAAATATTCTGAATATTACGGAAAAACTCGAGGTTTCCAGCGGTATTGAATCGCAAGACCAGGGTATTGAATTTATCTCCAATGATTCGCAGGCATCCCAGGAGCCTGAAGTGGTGGAGAGGGATTTTATACCAATTGAGATGACCTTTGCTGACTTTCTCTCCTTATTGAAAACTGTTCAAGTATTTCAGCAAAAGAAGGATGGAGCCGGATACAAAAGATGGCTCTCACATGAGGCTTCTCGGGGGCAGAGAGTCATTCTAATGTTAAAAAACCTGGATATACGCCTTAAATCCGGAAGTGTGTCCAGTGTGGATGCTGAAATAGCCAATATTGCGACAAAAACTGATTTCGTTGAAGGGCAGATTAAGGATCTTCACAGACGTTTAAAGGTTTTTGAGCGGTTACAGATGATAATTCAGAGGCTGACCGAGGATGTAAAAAGACAGGACCAATCCCTTTTTCAAGTAATC
The DNA here is from genome assembly GCA_050295715.1 of Leptospirales bacterium. Classification (GTDB taxonomy): domain Bacteria; phylum Spirochaetota; class Leptospiria; order Leptospirales; family Leptonemataceae; genus JBNKQE01. The sequence goes on along the minus strand of JBNKQE010000020.1, from coordinate 8,968 downwards.
CATAAGATCTGGGGCCAGGTCAGGATGCTTTTTACTGAACCGGGTGATGCCTCTTCACTCACTTCTCGATTGAAAATTATTTTGCTCCAGATTCCAGATGAATCACAAAGGGAGCGGGTCCTGGGTATTATTCAGCCTTATCTGGAAAAAGCTGGTGAGGCATATGGGCTGCTGGTCAGGAATTAACAGAAGTGCCGAATTTATAAATCGAAGTCTGATAATATAGAAGGAATTCGTAAACTCAGCCTTTTTTACGGGAGCATTTTACTCTCTATAGACCCGATAAACTCCCATGGAATATTTTTTATAAAAAAAAAGTTATTAAACCATCTTTTTTTCCGATCCCATAATTCAAACTTGACCCGGGACCCTGTCTCGGTATTCATGTCCAAATCTGCTACAGGCAGATAACCATGCAACGGTCCCGGCAATAGCCTTAATGTTTCGTTTTTGAATGGGCCCGATTGAGCAGCAATCTTACCCCGTCCCGAAGCTTTCGGTGATCGTCAGTAGTTCCGTGTGCATGGCCGATTTAAGCCCTCTTAGCTCAGTTGGTAGAGCGCATCCATGGTAAGGATGAGGTCACCAGTTCAAGCCTGGTAGAGGGCTCAAGGAAGTGCGTTTTCGTGCTTCTGCGCATCGGTCCGTAAGAATCAGTGCGTTTGAGAATTAAAAAAATAATACAGGCTGGTAGTTCAATGGCTAGAATAAGGGTCTCCAAAACCCTAGATGAGAGTTCGATCCTCTCCCGGCCTGCAGGAAGTACAAGGAATGCCAGGGTTCGTAAGTTTCCTTAAAGAAAGTCGGGAAGAGCTCAAGAAGGTGGTTTGGCCTTCAAGGGAAGAGGTGTTGAACTCTACCCTTGTTGTGCTTGGTGCGGTAGTAGTAATATCGCTCTTTTTGTTCCTGGTTGATAATGTTTTCGAGTCGTTGTTTGATACGCTCGTCCGACTGGGGACAGGTTCCTGAAGAAGTAATCCAGGGAGGGTTGGATGGCCCTGAAGTGGTATGTAGTCCGGACCTATTCCGGGCACGAGAATAAAGTGAAGATGAACCTTGAGCGACTTGTGCAGGCCAAGAACCTGCAGGGGCGCATTGGTCAGGTAAATATCCCCACTATTAAGGTGGCGGAAATGAAAGGCGGCAAAAAGCGGGTGGTGGAGAAGAAATTCATGCCCGGGTATTTGCTGGCGGAGCTGGATCTCGATGATGAGGTGCAGTATCTGGTAAGAAATCTTCCATCAGTGGCAGGGTTTGTTGGGTCACCTGAACCTGAGGCTCTGAGTGAAGAAGAGGTTAAGAACCTCATGACCGGAGAAGATTCCGTTGAAGAAGAGCAAGCTCAAGCTGCACGGATACTTTTCTCTGTAGGCGAGCGGGTTAAGATTGTCGATGGCCCATTCGCAAATTTTACAGGCGTCGTGGATGAGATTATGCCGGACAAAGGGCGTCTCCGTGTTAAAGTGGAGATCTTTGGTCAGGCTACTCCGGTGGAACTGGACTACCTTCAGGTAGCATCTAACGTCGGTTGATTGCAAGAATGATATTTTTTAATGAATAGGATTGGATTCGGGTTATGGCATCAAAAAAGGTTGTGACTCAGATCAAGCTGCAGGTTGAAGCTGGTAAAGCTAACCCTGCGCCCCCGGTGGGGCCGGCTCTCGGTCAGCATGGTCTGAACATCATGGAGTTTTGTAAGCAGTTTAATGAGCGTACAAAAAACCAGGTGGGGATCAAGGTCCCGGTAGTAATTACTGTATATGCGGATCGAAGCTTCACCTTTATAACGAAATCTCCTCCAGCAGCTCCGCTGATTCTGAAGGAACTCGGCTTGAAGAGTGGATCTCCTACGCCAAACAAAACAAAAGTGGGAACGATTACTCGTGCTCAGCTTGAAAAGATCGCAGAAATTAAAATGAACGATCTCAACTGTCATGATATGGATGCAGCGATTGCTGTTCTTTCCGGGACATGCAGATCCATGGGTGTGGAGGTTCAGTAATGAAACGCGGTAAAAAATGGTTAGAAAAGATCGATGAAGTCGATCGCGTAAAAGCATATGATCCTGAAGAGGCAGCTGAGCTGGTTAAGAAGGTCAGCTATACTAAATTTGATGGAACTGTTGAAGTTTCGATCAAGCTTGGTTACAAGTCGATTCAGAATGTGCGTGGAATTGTAAGCCTTCCGCACGGAACAGGAAAGACTGTTAGAGTCCTTGTGCTTGCTAAAGAAGACAAGCATGCGGAAGCTAAAGAGGCAGGAGCCGACTTTGTCGGAGCTCAGGACCTTATAGAAAAAATACAGACTGAGAAATGGACTGATTTTGACGCATGCGTTGCAACTCCGGATATGATGAAGGATGTTGGTAAGCTCGGTCCTATTCTCGGAAGAAAAGGGCTTATGCCCAAGCCGAAGGCTGGAACAGTTACTACTGATATCGCCGGTGCTGTTAAGAATCTTAAAGCTGGTCAGCAGGAATATCGTCCTGACAAAAGCGGTGTGATTCATCTTGGTATTGGAAAGATCTCTTTTGATCAAAATAATCTCGTTGAAAACATGAAGGCTCTTTATCAGGCAATTTTGCGTGATAAGCCTGCTGATGCGAAGGGAGAGTTTATCAAAAGCTTTTTCATTTCCCCCACAATGGGACCCGGAATTAAGATTAATACAAGGGCACTGTCCAGCTAAGGCCGGAAGAAAGGAGTCATCGTATGCCATCTGCATTAAAAGAAGAGAAATTAAGCGAGCTGAAGCAGATTTTATCTGAACGTTCTAATTTCGTCCTGACTACCTATTCCGGTATGGACGTAGAAGAATTATCCAGTCTGCGCACGCTGGTGAGGGAGAGCGACTCCCGTGTTAAAATTGTAAAAAATAGATTGTTTCACCTGGCTCTTAAAGAGTCCGGAGAACATTCCAGTATTGCCGACGAAATCCGGGATGATCTTCGTGGACCGGTTGCTGTAACATTTGTCGGGGAAAAATTCCCTGAAGCTGCTAAAGCACTGGTAGCGTTTGCCAAGAAAAACGATAAAGTGAAGATCAAAGCCGGCGTGATGGATGGCGCCTTTCTGAGCGATAGCGAAGTGAATGCAATAGCTACACTGCCATCGAGGGAAGAGCTCCTTACAATCATTGCTCGCGGACTCAATACTCCGGCGACAAAAATCGCTACGGGTGTCAACGAGATCATGGCCAGCCTTGCAAGAGGTATCAAGGCCGTGGGAGAGAAGAACGGCGGCTGATCATGGCTTCCTTTGTCATTGAAGGAAGAGTCGCTATAGCATTACTCTTATATCCAGAACAGAAAATCTGATACTGGAGAGTCAGTAAGAAGGAGAGAGGGAAATGTCAACAGATGCATTGCTCGAAGAGATTGGTAAACTGACCCTTACCGAAGCCGCCGAACTCGTAAAAAAAATGGAAGAAAAGTTCGGAATTTCTACTGCTGCTCCCGTAGCGGTGGCCGGAGCAGCTCCGGCAGCCGGCGGTGAAGCGGGTGGAGATGACGCCGATGCTAGCTTCAACGTAGTTCTTAAGAGCTTCGGAGAGAAGAAAATCGACGTTATTAAGGTTGTACGTGAACTGACAGGTCTTGGGCTGAAAGAAGCCAAAGAAATGGTAGAGAAAGGCAACCAGGTCGTAAAAGAAGGTGTCAACAAAGAAGGTGCCGACGAAGCCAAGCAAAAGCTAGAAGCTGCAGGCGCTTCTGTGGAACTGGCAAAAGCCTGATCCAGTCTTTTTACAAACGTTTTTTAGATCCGTTCGGAGGTATTCCTTCGGGCGGATCTTCGAATCGTTTAAAAAAAATTTCGGGGCGGCCTGAATTGCCGTCCAATTTTTTTTTCTTGTTCTGGATTGCGGTATAAATTTCTTGTACGGAAAGCCCGCCAAAAATATATGTACCAGGGACACATAAAATTATGTCGCCTGGAAGTAAACTTTGGATGTCGTTAGGGGCAGGGGTAATTACCGTTTAGTGAGTATGTTGATCTACAAAAACCTGGAAATCTCCAAATACGAGAAAACGGTAACCGGGAGTGAATACCTGAATCCCGTTGTAACACCGTCATTAAATAATCCGCAGGAACAATATACCGGCGCAGGAAGAACTGTGTCCGGAGAAAATCAGGCTGAGAAGTCTGTTTATAATTGCTCTTATTCAAATAATTTGTTAAAGAAACCACATTCAGGGGCCGGGTGCGTAATATGACCAAGCTGACCACCGTGAAAGGCAAAACAATAGCCAACCTCGGAAACATCACCGATATCGATTTGATACCGGACTTGATAGATATCCAGTATAAATCCTACGAATGGTTCTTACAGCAGAACTCTACTCCCAGTAAAAGACTGGCGCAGGGACTGGAAGCTGTTTTTGCAGAAACATTCCCAATTGAGAGTCCTAATGAAGATATGGTTCTCGAATATGTTTCCTACTCTCTCGGAGATCCGAAGTGGGAAATTGAAGAGTGTAAAAACCGCGGAGTTTCATATGCTATTCCGCTGAAAGCTGTTATCAGACTTATAAATAAGTTTACCGGTGAAGTAAGAGAACAGTCCGTTTATATGGGCGATATTCCCATGATGACTCACCAGGGTACCTTTGTAATAAATGGTGCTGAAAGGGTTGTTGTTTCACAGCTTCACCGATCACCGGGTATTTTCTTTTTCTATGACCAGCAAAAACGAATCTATTCCTCCAGAGTTATTCCTTACCGAGGATCCTGGTTGGAACTGGAAATGGATAACAAGGGTTTGCTTGTTGCAAGGATTGATAGAAAGAAAAAATTTCCTGCTACTCTTCTACTTAAAGCTATGGGTGCTGAGTCAAACGAAGAAGTTCTTCGTATGTTTTACGGTACTCAGTCACAGCGTATAAGCGGTGCGACTGCCAAAGAGATGAAGAAGATGATAGGCAGACGCCTTGCTTCCAATGTTCTAAACCCGGAAACGGAAGAAGTCATTATGTACGCCGGAGATAAGGTCAATGAAGATAACATTGACATTATGAAGGAACTCAAGATCAAGCATGTTGAACTCCTCGTATTTGCCGGCGATAAGGACGACTCTACAATCATTAACTGTCTTGAAAAAGATGGGGCTGAAACGCATGAGACAGCGCTCCATAAGTTTCAGGCAATTATGCGTCCCGGTGAACCTTTTAATCTGGAAAACGCTCGTGCAGAACTACAGCGTCTATTCTTCTCTGAGAAGTCGTATGATCTGGGAGCCGTAGGCCGTTATAAGATTAACAATAAGTTTGCCTATCATAATCCGGACCAGTTCACCGGTGTGGATGACAGAGCACTGCGTCCGGAAGATATTATAGAAACTATTCGCTATTTTGTGAATCTTGTTAATGAAGTTCCTGATTATCAGTATGATGATATTGACCACCTGGGTAACAGGCGTGTAAGATCTGTCGGAGAACTTCTAATGAACCAGCTCAAGGTTGGATTCAGTAGAATGGAGCGTGTCGTTAAAGAGAGAATGACCGTTCAGGATATAGATATCATCACTCCCCAGGCATTGATCTCCATAAAACCGATTATGGCTGTTATCAATGAATTTTTTGGATCTTCTCAGCTATCACAGTTTATGGACCAGACAAATCCCCTGGCGGAACTGACACACAAACGAAGACTGAATGCTCTCGGACCGGGCGGTCTTTCCAGGGAGAGAGCTGGCTTTGAAGTGCGAGATATCCATCACAGTCACTATGGAAGAATGTGTCCTATTGAGACACCTGAAGGACCCAACATTGGTCTGATTGTATCAATGTCGTCTTTCTGCCGCGTAAACCAGTATGGATTTCTTGAAACTCCTTACCGCAAGGTAGAGAAAGGTAAGGTTGGTTCAAAAATCGAATACCTGACTGCTGATATTGAAGAACGATTTAATATTGCTCAGGCCAATGCGCCCATCGAAGAAGACGGAGCTTTTATCAATAAGCTGGTGAGCTGTCGACGTCGGATTGATTTCCCATTTCTTGCTCCGGAAGAGATACAGTATATGGATATGGCGCCACTTCAGGTGGTTTCTGTCTCTACAGCTCTGATACCGTTCCTGGAACACGATGATGCAAACCGAGCGCTCATGGGATCCAACATGCAGCGTCAGGCAGTTCCTCTTCTGGTGGATGAAGCTCCTTTCGTCGGAACCGGAATGGAAGTGCGGGCAGCCTATGATTCAAGATGCTGTGTTGTCTCTGAATTTGACGGAGTTGTTACAAGTGTAGACGCTGCATCTGTAACTGTGCAGGCAAATGGACAAAAAGAACCCGTAGTATATAATTGCAAGAAATTCAAACGTTCCAACCAGGGAACCACAATCAATCAAAGACCGATTGTTGGTGTGCTTATGGCTCCCGCGAACGGTAAAGTCACTGCTGTTAAGAAAGATTCCATCGAGTTCACCCCCGACGAGGGTGAGAGCACTGTTATTGAGCTTCTCAATGATGGCATTGAGTATGAACCTGTTGTAAAAGCTGGAACGGAAGTAGCTGCAGGAGCAACCATTGCCGGTCAGAAGGTTTATGGTGAAAAGTGGGGCGTTGAAGGTAATCTGGAACAGCGCGGAACTGTCCTGGCGGATGGACCTGCCATTGACCAGGGCAGGCTTGCTCTGGGGAAAAATGTCCTGGTTGCTTTTATGCCATGGAATGGATACAACTTTGAGGATGCGATTCTGTTATCCGAACGCATCGTGAAAGATGATGTGTTTACTTCTATCCATATTGAAGAGTATGAAATCCAGGCACGAGAAACCAAGCTCGGCCAGGAGACAATTACTCGTGATATTCCGAATCTGTCTGACAAAGCCTTCCGTGATCTCGATGAAAATGGAATCGTTAGAATCGGGGCTGAAGTAAAAGCGGGAGATATCCTGGTCGGTATGGTAACCCCAAAAGGTGAGTCCGACCTTACCCCTGAATACAAGTTATTACATTCAATATTTGGTGAAAAAGCCAAAGAGGTTCGAGATACATCACTTCGTATGCCAAATGGCACAGAAGGTATCGTTATTGATGTTAAGCAATACTCCCGTGAAAACGGTGATGAACTGGCTGCCGGTGTTGAAGAGATGGTCAAAGTTTATGTGGCCCGCAAGCGTAAGCTTCAGGTAGGTGACAAAATGGCCGGCCGTCATGGAAACAAGGGTGTTGTGGCACGAATACTGCCTGAAGAAGATATGCCCTATATGGATGATGGTACTCCTGTTGATATCGTTCTAAATCCACTGGGTGTTCCCTCTCGTATGAACATCGGTCAGATTTTTGAGACAATGCTCGGATTTGCCGGTAAGAAACTGGGGATGCTATTTGAAACTCCTGTTTTTGACGGTGCAAAAGAAGAAGATGTTGTAGATTATCTGGTGCAGGCAGGTCTTCCTGAAAATTGCAAATTTCAGCTATACGATGGAACAAGCGGCGATCCTTTTGAAGGAAAGGTTTTTTGCGGTTATATCTATATGCTGAAACTGGCTCACCTTGTGGATGACAAAATTCATGCACGATCTACAGGGCCTTACTCGCTTGTGACACAGCAGCCTCTGGGTGGTAAAGCTCAGTTCGGTGGTCAGCGACTGGGAGAGATGGAAGTGTGGGCACTGGAAGCGTATGGCGCATCCAGTACACTGCAGGAACTTCTAACTGTTAAGTCGGATGATATGCTGGGACGAGCCCGAATTTACGAAGCAATAGTGAAGGGAATTCATGCTATTAAGCCTGGTATTCCGGAATCCTTTAATGTTCTTATGCAGGAACTTAGGGGACTGGCACTTGATGTGGCGCTTTATAACTCAAGAGATGAGCGCATAGAACTTTCTGACCTTGAGGATGAGATCCACAGGGGTGGAAGAAAGAACAAAATTAAACTCGATACAATCGAAAGAATTATTTAATAAAGGCCGGAGGCAAGGGCTCAATGACAGTCAGGAATTACAACGATTTCGACTCGATCAGGATCATGATGGCATCGCCAGACAGGATCCGTGATTGGTCTTTCGGTGAAGTTAAAAAACCGGAGACAATCAACTACCGTACCCTGCGTCCGGAGCGGGATGGCCTGTTCTGCGAACGAATTTTTGGTACGACAAAAGATTGGGAATGCTACTGCGGTAAATTCAAGTCTATCCGTTACAAAGGTGTGATTTGTGACCGTTGCGGTGTTGAAGTGACTCACTCGAAAGTGCGCCGTGAAAGAATGGGGCATGTGGAACTCGCTTCACCTGTTGCACATATATGGTTCTATAAAAGTGTGCCCAGCCGCATGGGATTGCTCTTAAATCTGACAATCAATCAGCTCAAGAGTATTCTATATTTTGAAAAATATGTAATAATCGATCCCGCCGATTCAGGACGCGATCGATCCGAACTTATTGATGAAGAAGAATACAACGAGTATCTTGATGAATTCGGCGATAAGTTTGTTGCGATGATCGGTGGTGATGCCGTTAAAGAGCTACTCTCTTTAATTGACATCGACTCAGAGATTCGTGATATTCGAGCACGAATTCAGGATAAGATTCGAATTACAGATCGAAGAATCCTCAAGCGCCTGGAAGTTCTGGAAGCTCTCCGAGAGTCCGGTAATAAGCCTGAGTGGATGATGCTTGATGTAGTTCCTGTAATTCCACCGGAACTTCGCCCCATGGTTCAGCTGGAAGGCGGTCGATTTGCAACTTCCGACCTGAATGACCTGTACAGACGCGTTATTAATAGAAACAATCGTCTCAAAAGGCTGCTGGCTCTAAAAGCACCTGAAATTATTGTAAGAAACGAAAAGAGAATGCTGCAGGAAGCTGTTGATGCACTGTTTGATAACAGTCGTCGCAAGCGTGCTGTAAAAGGAAAGGGGAACCGACCTCTTAAATCTCTTTCGGATATGCTCAAAGGTAAAACCGGACGTTTCCGTCAGAACCTGCTGGGTAAACGTGTCGACTACTCGGGACGTTCTGTTATTGT
>JBNKQE010000019.1:0-25434 GCA_050295715.1 Leptospirales bacterium | reverse complement strand
GGGTCTCTGGGGGATTACGAGCGCTTGAAAGACTCCGTCAATAAAGTTCCCGTTTCACTTGTATTGTTCGTGGTCTCTCCCAATGATTTTACGATTCCGGACAGTTTACGAGAGCGGGGAGTTTTACCCGATGATGAAACGGATGCGGTGCGGTATTCCGACGATACTTATAAGAGAACATTCAAACTGCAGTTCCAGTTGACCAGGTATTCTTATACACTGATGGCAGCCAAGCTTTCACTGGAGCAGTTGAAACTCAAGTGGATGGAGCATACAGGATATCTTGCCGGCGAACTTGACAAAGCGGGCCTGGGAAGCAGTGTTGTATTGGAGGGGCGGTCGCGATTCTCTTTATTCTACAATTATTTTACAGGATCCTTTCATCGAGATGTCACACCTGATAAATGTAATCCTGTGAACAATTCACATCCAGGCGATTCGATTGAGTCGATTGACCTGAAAAAACTTGCCCGTGAATATAGAACCCTCTACTGTCCTTCTCCTATGCCTTCTACAATACATTGCGAAGATGATCCTGAATTATCAACCCTGGAAGAATTGCCGGAAATAACACGGAAAGCTTATAAAAAAATGATAGCATTGTCCAGAGAGAAGGGATTTTTGCTCATACCGGTTTTTTTACCTCTGCAAAACGAAGTAATCCATTGTGCCGCAAGAGGAAAGCATCACCGATTGTTTAATTATGCGCTCCGTGCGATGCGTTTTTTTGATAATAATAATATTGAATATATAAATTTGCGAAGTTATTCAGGTGAAATGTGCGGTGAGCCAATTAAAGCAAAAAGCACTTATCGTTCTTCTGTTGTGGAAGATTATTATATACCGGGGGATGGACATTATACGGAACAGGGTAATATGTGGGTGGCCAGGCAGCTGAAAGAGCATCTGGAGCACATGGAATAGGCAATGCTTTTTAATTCGGTTCATTATTATTTTTTCGCATTGATTGCGCTGCCGGTATATTTTTTAATTCCGGAAAAAATGAAACGCTGGTGGCTTCTCGGGATCAGTCTCTATTTCTATTCAGTATTTCGTGTAAGTTTTCTCGTTATACTACTTACATCGGTAGCTCTCACATATTTTGCTGCGCTTGGAATTCAGGCCGGGAGAACACTCAAGCACAAACAGCTATATCTCTGGATTGCTGTGGGCGGTAATTTGTTCTTGTTGTATTACTTCAAGTATATTGACTTTTCGATTCGTGCGCTTAATTTGTTCCTTGGTAAAACAACCTGCGACGAATCATTTTTTGAACCGACAGGTGTTATCCTTCCTCTGGGGATTTCGTTTTTTACACTTCAGGCTATCGCATATGCAGTTGATGTGTATCGAGGTGTAATCCCTGCAACGCGTAGTTTTTTTGATTTTACACTGTTTTTAAGCTTCTTTCCGCAACTGGTTGCCGGTCCGATCATGAGAGCGAAAGACCTGATTTATCAGTTTCAGGAAAAGCATACATTTCGATTCGAGAACTTTCGTGGCGGACTTCTCTTGATTGCCTCGGGAATTTTCAAAAAAACCTTCGTGGCGGACCAGGCCGGTGTAACTGTTGATGCCATATTTGATGATCCATTCTCATATAACTGGATTTCGATGTGGCTTGCCGTTTTCCTTCACACACTGCAGATTTACGGAGACTTTGCCGGGTATTCAGATATTGCAATCGGAACCGGTCGTATCATGGGATTCAATATACCTTTGAACTTTGACAGACCATTGCTTGCCGAGAGTATTACTGACGTTTGGCGAAGATGGCATATTTCACTCTCTACGTGGTTGCGGGATTATATTTATATTCCGGCAGGAGGAAGTCGTGTGAGTCTTCCAAGAAGCTACATTAATTTGGGACTGACATGGTTTACAGCCGGTATCTGGCATGGTGCGGACTGGACGTTTATTCTGTGGGGTCTGACGCATGCAGTCTTTATATCAATAGAAAGAGTACTATTCGGAAATCCCCAATGGAAGGCCAGATTCTTTTCCATCCCAAGAGTTATCCGAACCTTTTACACAATGACAATTTTCTCCTTTGCTCTATTCTTTTTCAGGGCTCATCCAGTCGGGGCATTTAAAGAGGGAACGGAAACTGCTTTCTTTATGATTCATAAAGCCCTGACATTCGGTGGTGGGGAGTTACTTCTACCGGATCTTTCCGTTTTTGTCGTTTTTTTATTGATGCTCTTTGTTGAAATTCTTATCGAAAGAAAAGCTGCTGTTGTTGGCTGGATAGAAGAGAATTCCGTACTGGTTTATACATACTCACTTTCGATCATTCTTGCAGCCTTTGCCGTTTATTCAGTTACAGTCAGTCCTCAGTTTATATATTTTCAGTTCTGAAATATTCACTCCGGAGTTGAATAAAATCCGCTTTACGATTTGCGGGGATTGGTGTTACTGGAGATGAGTGGATAATTTGCCATATATGTATTATATTGAGTTCGTAGATCCCGGTAGTGCTGATTCACTGAGGTCATGGAAGGATTTTCGAGAGGCAGGATAACGGAATGGCTGACCAGGAATGGAATGAAAAGAGGCTGGCAAATCTTATGGATCGACTCCTTGCGACCTATGAGAATGATCGAGGTCTCAACAAGGTTGATTGTAATGACCTGCCCAATATTAATAAGCTGTATTTGATTCTCGACAGGTTGTTTGAGATCATTTTTCCAGGATTTAGAGGTCATCATACAGTTACTCAGGCAAATCTAACCTATCACATTGGCTCTTTATTGAATCAGGTTTATTCCGATCTTGTAGAGGAGATTGAGCGGGCTGTCCGTTATGACTGCAGAATTAGAAAGTGTGATACTTGCCACGTAGGCCACACCTCGGATAGAGCTGTCATGCATCTTCTCGAGGAACTTCCGCAAATACGTGAGACATTGATGAGTGATGTGGAAGCCGCCATTCAAGGCGATCCGGCTGTTCGTAGCTTTGATGAGGTTATACTGGCTTATCCCTGTATGGAGGCCATAACGACCTACAGACTGGCACACGAGCTGTATCGAATGAATGTTCCGCTTGTTCCTAGAATCTGGGCCGAGAGGGCACACTCACGCACCGGTATTGATATAAATCCAGGTGCAACTATCGGGCACTCCTTTTTTATCGACCATGGGACCGGCGTCGTAATAGGTGAGACGACAACTATTGGGAGCCATGTATCGGTTTACCAGGGAGTAACCCTGGGGGCACTTGCTCCGGCAAAAGGACAGAGACTGGCGGGAAAAAAGAGGCATCCTACTATAGAAGATAATGTTATTATTTACGCCGGAGCGACAATTCTCGGCGGGAAGACTATAATCGGCAGTGGCAGTGTGATTGGAGGGAACGTCTGGCTGACAAGAAGTGTCCCATCAGGAACCCGTGTTATGGTAGCTGATAGGGACTTGATTTTCTCAGGCGGAAGCAGAACCGATCACAGGGATCACCATTTGCACAACAGTCACCACGAAGAAAATGTTTCAAAGAGTGAAGAGAAACCGGTTGCAGCCAAAGTTACAGAACTGGAGCGAAAAACGGGATCGGATGGATAATGGTTCTATCCTGTTACTCTTCTTCGGGTTCCATTGCGTCCACGTCTGACTCCAATGGAACACACAGACCGGTAAGGGCATATACACCCGAAGTTTTAAGATACTGTCTTCCTCTAACTTCAAATCCGTAACTTTTACCGGCTTCAACTTCACACATTCCGGCGCCGCTTCTTCGGTTTCTTGTTATTGTGAATCCAATCATATAACGTCCTGGAACAAGCTGCAGTTCATCCACAGGCTCCTTTTCTCCATCATACAGCCAGAATCGAATACCTCTGTGCTTAACAACTCCATACTCGGCCGGTGTGAGGTTCTGTTCAAAGTTCTTCTTTACATGACCCTCAAATAATACACATGAGCTGAGTGTTAGTGAGATGAGAAAAATAATTACTGTAATTTTTGAAAAGAGGGATACCTTGAGTGTCATGCTTTTTATCCATCCTGTAAACTATTGGTTTTCTTACCGAACTGGTTGATCCGCAGATTATTCCAGTAACAGACGGCTGATTTTACCATATTCCTGTTATAACCACTCTCATTTAAACATGTTTTTTCTGTCTCGGAGACATAATTGTATCAAGCATAATACAAATGATGTCGATTGCAGTAACAGGAGAGAGGAAAATGTCACTGTTTGATGGAACATCAATGATGAAATCAATGAGGATCCTTGAAAAAGGCCTTGATGCAAGCACAGCTCGCCGGGAAATTCTGGCAAATAATATCGCCAACGCGGATGTTCCAGGTTTTAAAAGATCCGATCTAGCCTTTGAATCAGAACTTAAAAGAGCCCTTGAATCAGAGAGAAAAGTGGAAAGTGAGGTTCCTCTCCAGACTCTTCACAAGGGCCATGTGTCAGGGCGAGAAGCCATTGATTACAGACAGGTCAGACCGGGAGTTGTCACTGATTATCTGTCAACAATGCGTAACGATGGAAACAACGTAGATATTGAAGAAGAAATGACCGCGGTCGTTAAAAACCAGATGCAGTACAGCCTTTACGTCGACCGGATAGGAGCTGATATGCGCATGATGAACAGTCTTATACGACTGGCCTGAAAAGCGATAGCAGGATAAAAGAGGTATAAGGCATGGGAATGTTTACATCATTAAATATAGCTTCAACAGGCATGAGTGCTCAGAGATTGAAGCTGGACGTTATTTCTAATAATATTGCAAACGCAACAACTACCAGGAATTCATCCGGTGACGGTCCCTTTCGGAGGGACAGTGTAGTCATGACTCCTATCAATCAGCGTAACGTGTGGAGAGCTCCCATTTATCCCCAGGGGCTGGAAAAAGGGATGGGCAGAGGGGTAAAAGTAAACCGAATTGAGAAAGATATGAGTCCATTACGTCTTGTTTACGATCCTTCTCACCCCGACTCGATAAAGATTGGGCCCAAAAAGGGGTATGTGGAGATGCCCAATGTCAATATTGTACAGGAAATGACTGATATGATAGCGGCGTCCAGATCCTATGAGGCCAACGCTCAGGTTATAATGGGAAGCCGGCAAATGTTTAACAAGGCCCTGGAGATTTCCAGAAGTGTTTGATGGTAACCCCACAACTATTCTAAGTAAGTATTTATAATAAAGATATAGTAAAATGGATTTTTGCCCGTGAAATATTGAAATAACGTATGTAAATGCATTGTATCCATATAATTTGTTATCTTTTTGATGGGAAAATCATATTATTCAGGAATCATCAAAAAAAAATATGCCGGAAATATTATTTCCTGGCCGAAAATAAGAATGTTATGTCTCATTGGATCTTCCAGTGAAACAATAAATTAATTAAACTATCAGGGCGCGGGTATGGAAATAGTAAGCACTAGAGGAGTAGGGATGTTCGGCGGGAAGCCGAATGTATTTGGGGCCAGTAGAGTCTCTGCACCCGTTGATATGAGGGTTGCAAATGACCGTCATATGAAACCCGGAGCTCCCGATCCACACCCGGAAGGTGCGGCAGGAACGTTTGCATCAGCATTGAAAGATGCTTTATCCGGTGTCGAGTCTCTGGATAATCGATCCCATAACCTGGCTATCCAGGCTGTGGTTGATCCGGACAGTGTGGATACTCACCAGGTTGTTCTTGCGGCGGAAAAAGCCAGATTCGCATTGAATCTTACGAAGACCGTAACGGATGGATTTATTCGATCCTTCAAAGAGCTGTCCAGTTTAAGGTAAGTGCTCACTGAGTGGACTAATTACAATAGAGCCGGTTAATAATGCGTAAAATAATATTAAGTAAATTTAATTTTACTTCAGAATAAAAAAATTCTTGTACATATGATGGGGACATAATACAGGTGTTTATCTCATAAAAACAGGCAGGGCGTCATGCCGGATCAGATCAAAGAATTATTAAATAAAGCAGTAGATTTTTGGAACAACCTGGATTCCATAAAGAAGGCCACAGCAGGGGGAATCGTTGCTGTGGTTATACTGGCGTTTGGTGCAATGGCAAGTTTTTCATCACAGCCATCCAAAGAAATCTTATATGATGATCTGAATACGACTGATTACGCTGCAATTACGCAGTCCCTTGACGCCATGGGATATGACTGGAGCGGATCCGGAACTTCTTCTATTTACGTCAATGGTGAAAAGCGTCAGGAGATAATTACAAAACTGGCTCAGGATAACCTTATACCCAGCGGTGTGGAAGGCTGGGAAATATTCAATATGTCTCGCTGGGATGAAACTACGTTTGATAAAGATGTGAAGCTTCACCGTGCAGTGAAGGGATCGCTTGAACAGATGCTAATGACGCTCGAGTATGTTAAAAAGGCTGATGTTGAACTGGCCATTCCAAAACGCGGAAACTTCATGGATTCCGGAGAAGATGTGAAGGCATCCGTTGTACTTACTCTTGAGCCCGGAATCGAGCAGGTAACGCGCAATCAGGTTATGGGGATCAAGAACCTGATCTATCGAGCCGTTCCCTCATTAAAGCGCGAAAACATTACAATTACAGACAGCTACGGAAAAGAATTTGCCGAGCCCGATGAGCTGGATAAGGAAGAACGTATTCTTGATCTCGTTGATAGAAAAAAAGAGTTTGAAGAGAAAGAGCGTCGCCGCTGGTCCACTGAGATACAACAAAGTCTGCAGGAGTTTTACCCGGCGGATCGTGTGAATATTATTCGCGTTGCTCTGGATGTGAACTGGGATGAGGTAACAGAGAAGCAGCACCTCGTTGAACCGGTGGAAGCGTCCACTGAAAATCCGGAAACACCGTATCCTGACCGCGAGCTAATGCCGGGCGGGACACTAACTCTCTCTGAAAATAGCAGACAGGAGCGTTTCAAAGGAAATGGGTTTACTCCCGGGGGACCAACCGGCACCGAACCTCAGTTACCTCCAGGATACCGTGATCAGGATTATCAGCGATCCGAATACGGAAATAATGATGTAATACGAAATTATGATTATAATCGAATCGAAAAAGAGATAAAGCGTCAGCCCTGGGAAGCAAGATCTCGATCCATCGCTGTGGCAATTGACGGCACCTGGTTGAAGAAAGGAATCAAGGATGATGCTACCGGTTATATACGTGAATATACTCCACCTTCCGCTGAAGAGTTAAAAACTCTGCAAAGACTTCTTAAAGCCTCCATTCTTTTCAAGAATTCGCGGGGTGACCAGATTGAGGTCAGGCACCTGAAACGTGATAGAAATGAAGAGTTTGCTCTGGAAGATGCAGCTTTGCGTCGGGAGCTTATGGTTCAGAAACTCCTCATTATTTCGGGTGTTACCTTTGCTGTGTTTCTTTTGATTTTTATGCTTTATCGAGCCATCAAAAAAGAGATTGCAAGACGTCGCCGATTGAGAGAGGAAGAACTGGCTGCACAGCAGCAGTTGATGCGTGAGGCCGCTCTACGCGTTGCTGATGAAGGTGCTGCCGAGGTCGAACTCTCTGTAGATGAACGGGCAAGAAGAGAGATGCTTGAGAATGCGATGAATTTGGCCAGAGAGAAGCCGGATCAGGTTGCGAAATTACTTCGAACCTGGCTTGCAGAAGAGAGCTAGAATAATAGGCAATCAATGGAAAGAATACTTTCCCGGTATTTTTCCTTTCAAAATAAAAAACCCGTCTCAATGGCGGGTTTTTTATTTTGAAAGCGGTTCCAGGTGGAGATTGTGCTGATTTGTATGTAAGCCTCTTTTTTGTTTTTGATGATAAAACAGTATAGAAAAGAGTCTGGAATCTGCAGAAATCATTTGCTATTCTGGGAAATAGTCCGATTATAGTATAGATGGGCCGGAGTAATCCGGAAAAATGGGCAGGAAGAGGACCGCTAATTTTCAGGATTACGGGCAAACCTGTTCTGTTTGAATTTTAAGAGGAGCTATCGGGCGATGCTACAATCAAAAAAGCAACAGCTAACGGGAAGGCAGAAAGCGGCTATCTTCTTGATCTCGCTGGGACCCGATATTGCCTCGGATATCTTCAAACATATGCGTGAAGATGAGATAGAGTCACTCACATTTGAGATGGCTCGACTCGACAAGGTCACGCCGGAAGACAAAGAGTATGTTCTTGTTGAATTCAACGAGCTAATGATGGCTCAGGAGTTCATCACCTCCGGTGGTATTGATTACGCAAGGGAAGTTCTTGAAAAGGCCCTGGGCACGCAAAAGGCCATTGATATAATCAACCGGCTTACTTCCAGTCTGCAGGTTCGACCGTTCGACTTTATCAGAAGAACCGATCCGGCTCACCTGTTAAACTTTATTCAAAACGAGCACCCGCAGACAATCGCTTTGATTCTATGTTATCTGGAGCCCAACAAGGCGGCCCTGATTTTATCCAGCCTGCCGCATCAGATTCAGGCAGATGTTGCCAAGCGAATTGCCACAATGGACCGTGTGGGTCCTGACATCCTCCGCGAAGTGGAACGTGTTCTGGAACGCAAGCTCTCGACTCTTGCTTCTGAAGACTATACATCGGCGGGTGGTGTAGACTCCATTGTTGAAGTTCTTAACCTTGTGGACCGTGGAACGGAAAAGACAATTATTGAAGCTCTGGAAGAAGAGGATCCGGAACTTGCCGAAGAGATCAAGAAGAAGATGTTCGTTTTCGAGGACATAGTTCTGCTTGATGACCGTGCTATTCAGCGGGTTCTGCGGGAAGTGGATAACCAGGAACTGGCAAAAGCTCTAAAATCAGTGGAAGCGGAAGTACAGGAAAAAATATTCAAGAATATGTCGAAACGTGCAGCTTCGCTTCTTCGCGAAGATATGGAATTTATGGGTCCTGTGCGTTTGAAAGACGTGGAAGACTGTCAGCAAAAAATTGTAAACATTATACGTAAACTGGAAGATGCCGGAGAGATCGTTGTAGCACGTGCCGGTGAAGAAGAACTTGTAGTCTGATTTTTGTATGTTGATTCACTCCTGCCGGTGTAATTGTCAGATCTGTATTGATCTATGCGGATCTTATATGTAAAAACATGGACCAGGGATCGAGCCGGCGAAGAGGGGACCCGGCACAGGAATGTATTTGAAATTTCCTTTGAGTTGAATCAGGCGGCTATTGAATAATAATGCCGGGGAGTCGCTCGCCGTGAGAGCCCGTCCTTTCGGTCGGCTCACTATCCTTACACTGCAAACTTTTTCCGAAAGGGGGCCCCGCCTTCCTTTGTCCTGGTTGCCTTCGATTTTTTTTGAAAAGAAGACTCCATCCGGTTACATCTTTGCCTGATACAGAAAACCCCGGATTCGGCCGGGGTTATCAGGGAAGTTCAGTGAATTTAATTCAAGGAATCAATGACCACGAATTCCTGAGCGTATGCTATCAAAGTCGCTGTGCATTTTATCCTTTCTCGCATTGTAATCTTCGCGAATTTTCTCCATCTGATTTCGAATTTGACGGATTCGATTCATCTCGGTCAGCGTGGCCTCTTTGACTTTTAGAACGCTTCCCTTTGCCACATTTGCCGTCTTATTCTTTTCGATAACCTGACTGGATGCTCCATCGCTGGTTGACATCTCTACAGCACCATCTTCAACGGTTACAACGGATTCGTTTGAGCTGGCAGCTATACGAAAAAATGTTCCTCTGACAGCTGCTATCGAAGTCGGAGTAGTGACCTGATACTCGTCGGCTGAAATTCTCTTTTCGATACTGCTGAACAACTCGCCCTTTTCCAGGTCCAGGTTTACTTTTTTTCCCTCTCCTGGTTTAGCGAAATCAAATCCTTTGGAGTTGGCGCGAACTGATGTGGAAGGCCCTACGCGCAGACTTACTCCTGAAGCGAATTCAAGCTGCGCGACAGAATTTTTAGAGGTTATAATATGGTCTCCCTCTTCGAACATTACCTTTGGTGTCTGTAAATCTTTTTTGCTAATAGAGTAGGTTTTTCCGTCATTTTTCATGATTTGCACATTGCCTGAATAATGAATAATTATCCCAACGGGTGCTGCCATCATGGAGACCGGAAATATCAATATTGCTGTAATAATCGTTATTAGCTTTTTCATCTCTACCACCAGATTTCGGTCATCTTATTTCATACAACTAAATTCTTGACCTTAATTATATAACCGACGGAATTTTATCCAATCAGATCTGCAAAAGCAGAGATAAAATCGGATACCGGTTTTTAATATATACACTAATTATACTTATACGACCCTTTTACAGGAGAGCCACATGTTTAACAGAAAAAATTTTACAATTAAAAATGTGTGAATGAAAAAACACGGGACTCAGTGTATTGATTGCGAGTAGAAAGATCTCTCTTTTTGAGCTGTGTTTGCATGGACTCAGGGGAGGGTGTTGATACGAAAGGGGATAAAACAACCCTGAAACACAGCAAGCAAAACTAGCTTACCCTGGTTCAGGGTTTGATCCATATTGAGCTAAGAACTCAAAAAGGTTACCTATCTGCGAGCAGCCGGTTTCTTACTGCTACCGGATTTACGAGTGGACTTTTTTCCACCTCTTGATCCTGAATCCGAGTATCTTCTATTTCCTGATCCACCGGAGCTGTAACCTCTTCCGCCTCTGTAGCCGCCTCTGTTGCGGTCGCCGCCTCTTGAGGACCTCGAATCGCCTGATGTATCCATCTCGTCTGTAATATTGAGATTGGGGCTGCCATCATAATACTTGAGCATATCTCCGAATTTATCGGATAGAAAGCGGTAGAGGAGTTCCTCTTTTGTCATACTTTCAGCCATTGCTGTCAGTTCTTCCGATACAGGTTCAAGGAGCTTCTCTTTGATCTCAGTATTAAGAATACGGTTCATGTAGTGCTTCATCTGATTGCGGCAGATGTCACTTCCCGATGGGATAATTTCTCTTTGAAAATCGATTCCTATCTGTTTACCATACTGGAGAAGTTTTCGTTCTTCTCTCAGATTAATGATTGAGATTGAAATTCCGGTCTTCCCAGCACGACCGGTTCTACCGCTTCGGTGGGTATAGAGTTCCGGTTCTGTGGGAAGATTGTAATTGATTACGTGTGTTAGATCCGTTACATGGAGTCCGCGGGCAGCCACATCGGTTGCCACAAGGATCTGCACACTTCTGGAGTGAAAGCGGTTCATTACCTGTTCCCGCTGCGCATGGGATAGGTCGCCGTGGAGCGAATCGGCATTGTATCCGTCTTTAATCAGCTTCTCGGCTATTTCACCGGTCTCATTCTTGGTTTTACAAAATACAATAGCATAAATCAGAGGATTTGCATCGGCAATTCTCTTAAGTGCAGCGTATTTATTGTGTGCCTTTACTCGAAAATATGTATGGCGAACGCCACCGGATGCATTGTGTTCTGCCGATTTTCCGATTTCAAAGGGATTTTTCATGAAATCCGATGCAATCTTTCGAACCTGGCGGGGCATTGTTGCCGAGAAAAGGATCAGTCGGCGTTCTTTCGGAAGTCCAGAAAGGATTTCACTGATATCATCCTGAAAGCCCATATTGAGCATTTCATCCGCTTCATCGAGAACTACATTCTGAATCTGTGAAATATTGATTTTTCTGCGTTTTATAAGGTCAATAAGTCTGCCGGGAGTCGCCACGATAATCTGGCTCCCTTTGCGTAACTCGGAAATTTGTTTTTCCATACTGGCGCCACCGATGATTCCTGTGACGCGAACTCCTTTCAGGTTAGCAGAGTATTTCTTAAGGTCATTTACGACCTGTGTGGATAATTCTCTGGTTGGAGTGAGTATAAGCGCTTGCGGTTCACCAATTGTGCGGTCAATTTTCTGTAAGAGCGGAAGTCCAAAAGATGCCGTTTTTCCGGTACCTGTCGCAGCAAGTGCAACCAGGTCGCCTTCATTTTCAAGGAGATATGGAATGGCCATTTGCTGAATGGATGTGGGAGCCTCGTATCCCATTTCTTCGATAGCCGAAAGAAGGGATGGATCAAGGTTAAAGTCTTTAAATTGTGTCATATAAGAGTAGGTTCCTAAACAGGGAAGCTGTGATTCATTAATTTATTTGGGATACCAGGCAACGATTGGCCCTGGAGAATGTTTTGAGGTCTCTTGGTGAAGCATTGCAGAATATCTGTATCCAGCTTTTAATATGCTCCCTGGCAATCAAGATAATAATAAAAATATTCAACACTGTTTTTTAGTATGATTTTCTATGAAATCTGCACACAGAATATAGGACTTTTACAGCAAAAAGACCCCTGTTTTTTTAATAGTTCCTTGAAAAAATTTAATGATATAAAGCTGAATTACCTGGCAATTCAGGCTATTTTAGAATCGTTTTGGAGTGAATCTGCTGTACGAATGTTTTACAATTCGCGAAGTGAATGCATAAGTATTAAGATTTTTCTTTTAGCAGCATGAATTTTTGTCCCGAAAGCGGCATCTATTGAATGAACTTTTTGATTCATTAACTGGCTATCAGATATATTGAGATATGTAAATGCAGAATAACTGGTTTTTTCTGGAAAATTTGAAGTGCCATCGCCAGGCTGTCCAATAATTGATGTTGGATAGAATATAAAAGTAAGTGATGGAGATAATTATGATCCGATTTTATGGCTATAAAAAGTGTGGAACAAGTCGCAAGGGAGAAGCTGCGTTCAACGAAAAAGGTAAAAAATATGAATTTATTGACATAACCGTGAATCCTCCCTCCGAAGAAGAGATAAAAAAGATCCACTCGCAATCCGGTCTTCCGATTCAGAAACTATTCAATACAAGCGGTAAGGAATACAGGGATCATAAGATTAAAGATAAAATAACCTCCATGAGTGAAAAAGAGATATACTCTCTTCTGGCCGGGAATGGTCGTCTTATTAAACGCCCTCTGGTGAGCGATAGAAAGACTTCAACGATTGGCTTTGATGAAGAGCTTTTTCGTAAAGCATGGAAGCTTTGATGCAGTCTATTTGAGGCTGATGACATTCTGTAATTATAGTATAGTAACACGTATGAATCCAGTGCGTAATTTGAATAGGAGAGAGTGAATGAGTCAATTTGATACTCCACAAAAAAATACTGAGAACCTTACCTCTTATTTTTCAGAGCAGAAGGGACCGATTCAATGGATGGAGCTTCAGAGATATTTTGCCGCAGGAACGGCAATTCATGTTGATGAAAGTCTCGACCTGGTGGATGTAGCCGTGCAAATGGCCCTTGATAATAGTGAAGAGTTAAAAAACTGGATGCGAGACGGTATGGTGAAACATGTCTCCGATGATCTTGCCAGAGAGTGGACCGATTCAGATAGAACCCTGCACGCTGTAGTTGTCAATCCCTGGGTGCTTGTTCAGAGAATGTGATAATTGTCAATGTATTGCGTTATCTCTTCTTTTCTATCCTGTCCCCATTTCTGGACTTCTTTAGATTCAGTTGTTAAATACCACTAAAGCTGTATGAAGTAACTGAATAGATTTAGCATATCAAAATCCGCCTCAAATATTTGCTATTAAATATGATTAATGAAGAATTGTTCTAATTATATCTTTATTATAAAAGATTTCGATTGTATATTGTTAGACGATTTGGAAATCTTATCGCTGAATATTTCACAATACTGTATTTGAAGCGGTTTCTGGTGCTTTTCAAGCATTATCCGACTTAACTGCGCATAAAGTACTTCCAATAAAGTTGTCTGGATGTATTATAGTCCGAAGGGATCAGGTATGCGCTGCAACCTATCTAATTTACGTTTTCAAACATATTAGCCAGTCCTTTCGGTGAGAGCACTGGTTGATTACTGCTATAAAAGTAATTTGTGTTTGGTTACGCGGCATTTTCGCTAATTCGCTAATATATATAATTCGTAAACAGGTGCAACATATGAAACCTATCTATAAAACACTCGGTCTAATAGTTTTTTTACTGGCTTCTTTTTCAAGTTGTGCCTGGCCAGGGGTAGCATTAGCAGGACTCCTGTCCCCAACGGATTCAGGTGGAGGAGGTATAGGATTTCTTGCTCTGCTCGGATTTGGCGGGGATGGTAATGGAGGCAGAAGTCTTGATAGAATACAGGTCACATCCGCTGATAACTCCATTGCCAAAGGAACTGCAACACAACTCAGTGCAACAGCCATTTATTCGGACGGATCAACCGAAAATGTTACTTCGGCAACTTCCTGGTCTTCGAATGATTCTTCTCTTCTGTCATTAAACGTCTCGGGAGTGGCGGACTCGTCATCGGCTTCAACTACAGGAACGGTTACAGTTACCGGTAATTATTCAGGTTTATCCGATTCCACACAGATAGAGGTTACTGCTGCTGAACTTCTTTCCATAGAAGTAACACCGACGAACCCGAATATAGCGATTGGTACTACCAGGCAGTTTACAGCAACCGGAATATTTACAGATGGTAGCCAGAACCTGACTGCAGACCCGAATGTCACCTGGACTCAAGCGGATATTGCCGGGTCATCCGTGGCTTCCATTACTGCCACAGCAGGAGAAGTATCCGGCGATAATCTGGGAAGCAGTACCATTACAGCAACCTATAGTGGAACCGCAGCTGTCGGACCTGTTTCGGGTTCAACTGTGTTGACAGTTGCAAATGCGACACTTCTTTCTATAGATATCACACCTGCAAATCAATCCATAGCCAAAGGCAATACACAGCAGTATACAGCAACCGGATATTATAATAACTCCACAACCCAGGACTTAACAGCATCGGTTGTATGGTCATCATCAGATACATCTGTGGCTGCGATATCCAATACAGGCGGAAGTGAAGGTCTGGCAGACTCTAAAGATACATTCTACGGAGGCACGGCCGGTGCGGGTACTGGAACAGTATCAATCAATGCTACCCTTGGCGCTATTAGTGGAAATACGGATTTAACAGTGACTTCAGCCACTCTTGATTCCATTACTGTTACTCCTGCAAGTCCGTCCATTGCAAAGGGACTTACAAAACAATTCTCGGCTACTGGAAATTACTCCGACGGATCAACCAATGATATAACAACAACGGTAACATGGTCCTCCTCTGATACGAATATTGCGGATATTTCCAATGCAGGAGGAAGCCAGGGGCTGGCTGATTCAGATCCCATTGTTTCAGGTAATGGGACTGGTTCGATAACGATTACTGCTACATCCGGAATTGTGAATGGAACTACCAGTTTAACGGTTACATCAGCGACTCTTGTTTCCATGTCTGTTACTCCGACGACGCCGTCTATGACGATAAGTAGAACGAAACAGTTTACATCAACCGGAACCTATACCGATTCATCCACTCAGGATCTTACCTCAGATTCGTCCTGTGTATGGAGTTCTACAAACACTGCCGTGGCAACAATTTCTAATGCATCGGGAAGTCGTGGAATTCTCTCAACACTTTCAGCAGGTACGACTACTATCAAGCATACATGCGGATCCGTTTTCAGTTCAACGACACTTACAGTCAATGCAGCTACGCTGACGTCTATAGTTGTAACACCGGTGAATCCCTCTGTTGCGATTGGATTTACCCAACAATTTACATCAGTGGGAATTTTTAGCGATAATAGCAATCAAATTCTTACAGATGATATCTCCTGTTCCTGGACTTCCAGTAATACAGGAATCGCCACAGTATCCAATGCTTCCGGATCCGAGGGATTTGTAAGTCCGGTAAGCGCCGGTTCAACAACGATTACTCATACCTGCGGTACGATCAGCGGTTCTTCAACCCTTACCGTAACAGCTGCCACATTGCTGGGTGTCACAATCAGTCCAACAAATCCGACCATCGCAAATGGAACAAACAAGCAGTTTACGGCAACAGGAACGTTTTCTGATAATACCAGCCTGGATATCACTTCCCAGGTCACCTGGTCTTCCAGTGATACCGGAGTGGCGACAATTTCTAATGCATCAGGATCGGAAGGGTATGCATCCAGTGCCGGTGTCGGTAGCTCAACTATTACGGCAACGCATGTCAGCTCGGGAAAATCCGCATCAACAACATTGACAGTCACAAATGCCACGTTGATTTCCATTTCTATAACTCCAACGGGCGCTGTAGCAATTGGTTATGGAACAAAACAACAATTTGTGGCTGTTGGAAGCTACTCCGACGGCTCGACACAGACAATTACCGACCTTGTTACGTGGCACACGAGTAATGAATCCATTGCAACAATCGGTAATGCTTCGGGAATTGAAGGTGAGGCGGTATCTATATCGGCCGGTACTACAAGTATTACGGCCACTCTCGGAAGTATTACGAGCAATATTGCCAGTCTTGAAGTGAAAATTATTACGCTCATATCTATTGCTATTACGCCCGCAAATCCAGACGTGGAATCCGGTTTAACACAGCAATTCTATGCAACCGGAACCTATAATGATGGAACGCAACAGGATTTGACAACGCAGGTTACCTGGAGCACAACCGATGCAGGAGTCGCTGTCGTCAGCAACACTCCGGGAAGTATGGGTGTTGCCACTGCTACAGGAACAAACGGGCAGTCTGCAACCATCTCCGCTTCGAGGGATGGTGTGACGGGAAATACAACAATGAATGTGATCAGTGATATTGTTTCGCCCACAGTAACCTCGGCATCGCTTCAATCGGGGAATATTCTGAAGGTGAAATTCTCCGAATCTGTCGATACGACTCAGGCGACAAATGTCGGCAATTATCTGATTGCCATCACGACTAATGTTGCAGGAAGCTGTTCCGATAACTCAAACTTTTTAACGTCGTCGTCTGCTGTAACTGTCAGCTCGGTATCCGTCGTATCTTCCAGCGAATATCTGTTGACTCTGGGTTCCGGTACTTCAAGTGTCAATTATACGGTTCTTGTGGATAAAACGGGAATCAGTGATCTTGCGGGTAATAGTATCGGATGTGCGAACTCAGCTACTTTTGCCGGTCTTGATACTGTAGCACCTTCCGTGAGCAGCGCCAACTCATCGACGGGCACGATTGTAAGGGTTACATTTTCTGAAAGTGTAAATGAAACCGAAGCAAGGACCGCCTCTTATTATAAGATCGTGGACGCTCCTGCATCCGGTTCGTGTTCGACCGGGGATAATTTCTCGACATCGTCTCAAACAGCAGATTTTAACATCCTGTCAGTTTCAGGAAGTGGAAATACGTATGATCTTACTCTATCCGCTTCTCAGACATCCGGAAAAAGTTATACATTGATTGTTGATGCGACAAATATACATGATCTGGCAACAACACCAAATGCAGTTGGATGCCCGAACTATGCTGATTTTACAGGGCTTGAACAGCTCAAACTCTCTTCCGTGAGCTGTGTTGACACGACCCATGTAATAGCCTCTTTTTCGAAAGATATACTGGCAGGTCTGAATGCAGAAGGATCAGCTGAGTGCACCAGTCCGTCTGAGTGTAACTTGCGTTACACTCTATCCGGTGGAACAAGCCTCGGAAATATTAGCGACGTAAGAGTTCTCGATGGTACAATTTGTGGAGGCGCTGCAGCTGATAGTTCCAGGGTCTGTATTACACATACGACAGAGCAGGGAGGGGGGCAGTATTCTCTCACCGTTGCAAACAACATTGATGGCGATGGATTTGACAATACCTCGTGTGGCTGGACTGGCTCGTGTTCCATTAGAGATTCCGGGGACCTGGAAGATGTGCAGCCATCGCCCAATGATAGAAGGTCTTTCAGTGGTTGTGCCACATCACCTCAAAATTTCACAGATGGACCAATCAGTAGCGATCCATTTGTTGATAATTCAAGTTTTGGATATCTGGCAACATATGCCAATAAAATCTATGTGGGACCGAACAATGTGGGAAGTTCGGCCAGCCGGTTTAATCCCGATGGCTCCAGTCCCGAGGTCCTCTCCTTTGAATTTGGTAAAGATACAACGGGAACAAGTAAATCTTCCAATTCAGCGAGCAGCAGGGATGGGGGTACCGCAGTTCCTCCCTTTGTAACAATGGGCCATACTGGTTGCACAACAAATAATGCAGATACCCTGACAGGATGTGGTCCCGATAATGAAAACGGAAGAGGGCTTTTCGCCACGGGAACCTTCGGTGGAACAGACTACCTCTTCATTACCGGAGGGAAATCCGGGGGGAATAATGATTATCTGTACTATACATCCGATACTGACTCCAAATTGAACTTCAGTTATCTGGACGCATCGAACATATTTGATAGTGGTAGTTCAACAGGTGGGGCTTCAATCAGTGGTAACTCTGTTACAGAATCCATTAAGGTGATGTCGGGTAAAATTTACTGGATGGTACCGGGAAACAAGTCATACAGACCCTATTTTGTGAAGTTGAATAACCTGAATCAGGAATCCACTTATTCCAACGGGGATGGCACCATGCTTCAGATGCGCTATATGGATGGTTTTGGATATTCGGGTACTCCGTATAATCGGGCTGATAACGTGGGCGGTAACCTGCATGTATTCAATAGCAGAGTATACGCGATGAATTCCGGAGCCATAACAAATAGCAGTTCAAATTGCTCTCTAAATACGTCCTACAGCTCCGGAGTTTGTGAACAGGTGGGTGGATGGATTCGCTCGAACAATAGCGATCCTGCGACCTGCACATCGAGCGGTTGTCCGGACTGGACCGATATTTCACCTACTTCTACGAAGTATAAACAGTATTTTACGAATGTATTAACCAGTCTTGCTGACTTGATACCTGCAGAAAAACCAATTCCTGCTATAGCAGAATTTAACAGTCAACTTTTTGTTATCCGAAATGCGTGTCAGACCAGTCGTTGGAACTGGGGTTGCACCGGATCTACCTGTTCCGATGACGAAGCCTGTCCATCAGGCCAGGAAATTCCACAGTTGTGGAAATGCGACCCCTCTATTGGTGGTGACACAACGGAATGTGATGCAAATGAGTGGTCTCTGGTTGCTGAAAATGGTTCCACCGGTAAAACCAATATGGCTGACTCAAATAATAAGAAGATATCTCTTCTTGCAACGAATGGGTCCAGGCTTTATATTGGATACGATAACACAAATGGTGTTGAAATATGGAGAACAATGGCCGGCGTAACGGATCCATCTTCCGAGGCAGATTTCGAGCAGATCGGCAATGATGGTCTCGGGGATACTTTAAACAATCTGGAACTGTATTCGGGGGTATCGCTCTCCCAGAGTGGTGTCTATTACATTTATGTGAGCACCGGAAAATCCGGACAACCATTGAAGGTATACAGACAACAAAATGACTGACAGATGTATTCAGAGAAGAGTGGTCATAAGGGTGTTAATAATTTCACTCCTTTTGGTTGTCGCTGCCTGTAAAAAAAGTGTTCCGGAGGGTATGCTCCCTGTAGTTCTGGAAAAGAATCCAAACTTCAGTAATTATTCCATGTACCGATTTGATGATGGAGGAGTCGTTCAGGGAAGTCCTATTACATACTGGATCTATCTGCCCGAGAACTCTCCTTCATTGCTTCACTCCCGTGTTATCAGTAAAGATGGTAGTATTGATTTATACTTTTCCGGTCCTGGAGTAGAGAATCAAAAATGTGAACAACTTAAAGAACAGGGGATTTTTGGCTGTGGTATCAATGCTAAAAATATGGTAGAAGGTGAGTATTTTTTTCAAATACAACCCGCGTCTGAAATCTCTGAAAAGTATAATCTTTATATCAGTTACAGAAGTAAATTCCCACTTGATTCAATCGAATAGATTATTGTAATTGTTGTTTGACAGGCATCCTTCATCGCCAGTTTATAGTTATCTCTGGCTCGAATCGTTTCAGTATTAAGCTAAAAAAAATAATGCAATACTGCTATAGCGTGAATTATTAAATATTATGAAGGCTGAGTTGAATGTGTCATATTAAATATGATAATTTTTTGAATACGATCTCCTTATTATATTAAAATAATTAACTATTTGCGTTTCGCGCCTGCCCGCTCAAGCATGAAATCTGGTCTTTATGCCGCTCAGAATGCATTTCAAGCATCCATGATAGTACTTACATATAAATGACTTCCTGTAATACGAAGGTTGTAGTATTATAGACCTAGGAGATTAGTCTCGGTAATCCTCGTATCGTGGTTAATTTATCTTGTAAAGCAGTAAAAATATTAACAAAATGAATGACTTATTCGACAGGTGTTCGGAACTCTTAAGGGTTGAATCGGGATTCGTGTGTAACAATATACGGATTATAGTGTCTGAAACGGGTAATTAAAATGAAATCAATTATAAAATCCATAAGTATCATAATTCTATCAGCAGTATCACTTACAGGGTGTGCATGGCCTGGAGTAGTCTTGATTGGTTTGATGTCTCCATCAGAAAAAGGCGATGACTCCATGGGACTCCTGGCTCTTCTGGGAGGCGGGGGCAGCGGAGCCAACCTGACCGGTATAACTTACAATCCCAACCCGGCAACAATCTATTCCGGATCTGCAGCTACTATATCGTCTCCCACTCTATCCGGTCCGGCAGCAGGATCGATCACATTCTCTCTAGCGGGGGGGGCAACTCCAACAGGACTTACATTCAATACTACAAATGGGTCTTTCAGTGGAACAGTGGCGGCAATAGATAATGGACCATACTCTGTTACTGTCGCAGCAACCGATGCGGATGCTCTCAGTGTCTCGACGGTTCTTGATATTAATGTAACCGACGACCCTCCGGATACCCTGGACTATACAAGTGTACCGAGCACCGGAACTGTAAATACTGCAATCACAGATTCTGCCACTCCCGATGTAACTGGAGCCAGTGGAGATCTTACATTTTCTGCTGTAGGCTTGCCGGCTGGAGTCACTATTGATTCTGGAACCGGTGTGATTTCTGGTATACCAACTGAGGCCTGTGTCAGCCCCGATCCCTGTGCTGTGACCATTACAGTGACAAACAGCGGGGGGACAGCGACATATACGTTTACTCTGGATATTAATGATGATGTTCCGACCTCGGTAACCTACTACGATGAAGGGGTTGTGTATTCTGGATCTGAATTTACGATTACAGTGGGTGATGCCGTTGGAACGGCTCTATTCAGTGCCGCTGCTGATGGAACTTCGGACATAACCCTTGGCGGATCACCAACCGGGACTATTACATACAGCATTACTCCCGCAAGTGGAACACTGCCTGCAGGTGTTTCTCTGGATTCGTCCACCGGTGATATCAAGATCGCTTCAACACCGACTGCTGGTACCTATCAGTTCAAGGTAAGAGCTACAAATACAGGTGGTAGTGCAGATTCCGATTTGATGACTGTGGTTGTAAATAACACAGCTCCGACAACGATTGCCTACGCTGGAGATGTTTCACCAGAAGATGGTGAGATTGACAGCGCCACAACCGGATCTCCTGTTGCCGTTGGCGGTTCCTTTGCTACCGGTTACGCATCCACTGATGCATCGGGAGGAGTGACCTATTCATTAATAGATTTTAGAAAAGAAGATGACTCAGCTCTTCCTTCATTCGCCGATACACTGGCCGAAGTTGGGCTTTCGCTAAATACATCCACCGGTGAGATTTCGGGAACACCAACCGTTTCCGGTACATTTGAGATTGTTATTGAAGGCACCAATGCATCGGGAAGCACACAGGGAACCTTCCTGTTCACCGTAGAAGACCCGACACTGGACAGTGTCGGCGATACAACCGTTGACGAGGGGGATGGTACGGCCAGCTTTACTGCCTCACTTTCCAATCTGTCCATTGATGATGTTGTGCTTACATATTCGACATCTGATGTGACACACACTGCGACTTCAGGAGATGATTTTACAGCCGTATCCGGTGGAAATGCTACAATTACCGCCGGGAATCTCTCTACTACTCTCGATGTTTCTATAACCGATGACTCTGTCGCCGGTGAAGGTGACGAGACCTTTGCTGTCAGTGTATCCGGTGCAACGAATACTGCTTCCATTGTTGATGGAACGGGTACAGGAACGATCCAGGATAACGATGTTCCCAATGTTCAGTTTACACTTACATCCAGCAGTGTTACGGAAAACAATACCTCTCATTTGATCCAGGTGGAAAGGGACGGTACCCCCACAGGTGATCTTGAGGTAACCTTCTCCTTTGCAACGGCTGGAACCTACGGTGCTGTTGCCGGAAGCGACTATGATGACTCCACGGTGACGGTTACAATTCTTGATGGAAATACAAGTGCTAATATTTCCGTGCCTGTGTATGAGGACTCAATCGATGAGGGCAATGCAACAGATACTGATTACGACCAGTTCAAGTTGACACTGACAGACGGGGCTGCCTATAACTTGAATACAAATTCCGTTCATACGGTAACTATCACCGACGATGACGACGCTCCCACCGCTGCAATCGATGATCCGGCGGCTGTAGCAGAAGCCGATGGAGCTACGGTTGACTATACCGTAACTCTTTCGGGAAACACAACGGAAAGGGAAGTCCAGGTGGATTATGTGACTGCCGGTTCTACGGCTGCGGAGGATACCGACTACACAGCCGCATCGGGGACCCTTACTTTTACCCCCGGTGATACATCGAAGAACTTTTCTGTAAATATTACAAACGATACAAAATACGAAGCAACAGAAATCTTTACGACGACTATCTCTGCCGCGGCCGGCTTCTCCGAGGAAGTAGTGATTCCTTCTGATGGCACAGAGGTCGGGACCGGTTCCATTGCTAATGACGATGCGATTCCCTCACTGAGTATTGCCGACTCTTCCGTTGTGGAAGCCGATTCAGACAACACAATGACCTTTACGGTGACATTGTCCAATCCCACCGGTGTGGCCCTCTCCGTTGACTATTATACGGGAGATATATCCTCGGGAGCCGACTATGCGACAGCCAACGTGGATTATACATCCATCGCTTCGGGGACACCGGGGACCTTGAATATTGCGGCAGATGATGCCGACAGCCAGGGGACATTTACTGTTACGATTACCGGCGATAATGATAAAGAGAAGGCTGAATCATTCAATGTATTTTTAACAAACTACAGCCTGGGCGGTACCATATCCGATGATACGGCCATAGGTACCATCAATAATGACGATACGCCGACTGTTAGCTTTGGCGATGCCGATAACCTGGTGAGCGGAGCCGAGTCTGTCAGCCCTGATGGAACAAACCAGCTCATAGCTGTGGTGATGGATACAACATCCACAACCGATACTGTAGTCTCTTATTCCTTTACGGACGGTGATGCCGTGGGCGGAACCGACTATACGGATACCACCAATACGGTTACAATTTTGGCAGGAAGCACAACCGGATATATCAGTGTTCCTGTTACAGATGATACAATCGATGAGAACGATGAAGACTTTACAATTACACTTTTGTCGGGAACCGGGTATCTTGTTAGTTCGGGAGATAAGGTCCTTACCTATACGATTACCGACAATGACGATACACCAATCATCAGCATTGATGCGATCTCTATAACTGAGACCAATGGTGCTACTACGGCCACCGGCGATCTTACAGTCAGCCTTTCCAATCCATCGGAAAACACGATCACTGTTGACTATGCCACGGCCGACAGCACAGCGACTACAGCCGACAGTGATTATGTTGAAATCACAACAACGACTATGACCTTTTCTGCCGGCGAAACATCTAAAACCATTACGGTTACGGCCAACGGGGACGATAAGGACGAAGAGAACGAGATCTTTGTCGTAAATCTTTCCAATATCACAGGAACCGCAACCTTTACAGGCGGTGATTCTCAGGGCGAAGTGACAATCACTGATAACGATAGTGCTCCCACAATCAGTATTGCAGACAGCTCTGTTACAGAGAGCGATACGACTGATGGTTCTACTGTGATGACATTTACTGTCAGCCTTTCTGCTCCTTCCGGTAAAGACGTGGTTGTTGAGTGGCATACAGCAGATGTATCTGCTACTGGTGCAGCCGATCCTTCTATCAACCCGGATGATTACTGGAGTGTGGATACAGCCGGTGCGGACGATGGAGTAAAAGAGCTGACCATCCCGGCCAATGATGTCGATGGCCAGGCAACCCTGACTGTAAAAATTTATGGCGATAATACATATGAAAACAGTGGGGCAAATGAGACATTCAATGTCATACTTGATAGCGCCTCAAATACATCATCTATCTCGGATGATACAGCAACCGGATCTATCATTGAAGACGATGGAATACCGGTCATCGACTTCAATCAGGCGACAGCTTCAGTCAATGAAGCATCCGGCACCATTGATCTAACAATAGATTCTACCGATGTCACTGCTCTGGATGTTGATGTAAGTTACACAGCAGGAACGGCTACCGGAGGCGGTACAGACTACACTGATTCAACGACTACTTTCAGCAGTGTAGATTTTACCGGTAATAACGGTACTATCAGCATCCCGATCAACAACGACTCCAGCGATGAAGCCGATGAGACTTTTACGGTCACCCTGCAGGCGCCGGGAGACAGTTCTTACAGTGTTGGAACTCAGTCGAGTATAACTGTGACCATAACAGACGATGATGTGCCGGTTATCAGTATTACCTCTGTGGATGCCAGTGTTGCTGAGTCAGCTGGAACATATACAATTAATTTTTCATCTGATATTGCTCCCTATCAGAATCTTACTGTGAATTATGGATTTACCGGGACTGCCACAGGTGGAGATGGAACTTCCACATCCCATGACTACACAAACGGAACTACTTCTGTAACAATGACCGGAAATGGCAGTAACACTACAGGCTCGATTACGGTCACTGTGTATGATGACTCCCGTCACGAGAGCAGTGAGACTGTGATCGTAACTCTTGCTGCTGGAACCGGATATACTCTTACAGGAAGCAGTGACACGGCACACACAGAGACAATTACAGATAATGATACTGTGGGAATAACACTTACCCAGGACTATGGAACTATTTACGAACAGGGTGATCCCTATATCTCCACCTTCTCTGTTGTTCTCGATACAGAGCCGACCGGTAATGTGGTTGTAGATGTGAGCATCAATGGTTCCACTCAGGTGAGTCAAAATGCGACAGGCCACACATTCACTACGACCAACTGGAATACTCCTAAAGAGTTCTATATAACAGCTCTCGCAGAGCAGATTGACGATGGAGATTCAACGGTAACGGTTACGACTTCCATAAACACCGGGTCTACAGCCGACTCCGATTATGATACGTATGCAACGACATTTAATGTTGCACACGACACAGAAGATACGGTTCTCGTAAAAGACAACGACACAGCCGGATTTGATATTTCGCCGGCAAGTGTAAGCGTTACCGAGGGAGCTACTACATCTTTTCAGGTAAAACTTACTTCAGAGCCCATTGGAACTGTAACCCTGGGACTGACTGGAGATAGTGATGTATTTATACACAAGAATGGGGACAGTCCCGCATCTTCTACGTCTCTGACCTTTGATAATACTAACTGGAGTGTCTATCAGAGTA
Organism: Leptospirales bacterium; assembly: GCA_050295715.1. Lineage (GTDB taxonomy): Bacteria > Spirochaetota > Leptospiria > Leptospirales > Leptonemataceae > JBNKQE01. Next base: position 37 of record JBNKQE010000019.1, on the reverse strand, counting down.
TTACAGTCACCGGTGTGGATGATAGTATAGACGAGAC
>JBNKQE010000018.1:0-25960 GCA_050295715.1 Leptospirales bacterium | reverse complement strand
ATGAAAGCGATTCAGTGAAGACTTTACAATTGCAATAATTCCATTTATACGTAAGAGATAAACCATGATTTACAGGAAAAATGGCGACAACCTTGAGAAGTTCACGGGCACATGGAAACATAAAGAACTTCAAATAGAAAACCTGATACTCTCCACCATAACCGAAGAGATGCCCGTTCTTGATGAAGGTATTTTTGGTGAAGAACTGCTATTTCTCAGCAATCAAAAGAACACCGATGAAAAAAAGAGAGCGGATATCGTAGCTCTGGACAAACAGGGTCGAGCGGTTATCATTGAACTGAAAAAAGACGAAGGGAAACTGGGTGTCGAAACTCAGGCACTGCAATACCTGAGTTCCTTTTCCAACTATCGCGGCTCCGATTTCTTAAAAAAGTTTGATTCCCTTGAAAATATAACTCTGGTCGAGAATTTTATTGATAATGATGTTTCCGTAGATGATATAAACAATAAAAGCAGAATTATCTTAATGGCCAGATACTTTGACCCTGCTCTCTTTTCCATGGGAAAGTGGCTTGCCGACCAGGGTGTTTCTGTGCGCTGCATCTCCTACACTCCCATAAAAATCGAATCCCAGGAATTTATCGATTTCAGTACCGTTTTTGATCAGCTTTCAAGCGATTTTCAATACAAACTCATTTTCAGTAACGATACAAGGGAGCCTTCAAATTACTGGCATAACATCGCCGGAAACAATCAAGACTGGTGGGACTATCTTGTAAAACACAATGAGATTGCGACAGGCTTCGATGACCAACCCGGTGACCGGGGGGAAGAAATTCTCAGAAATTACGTTAAAGGTGATATTATTTTCGGATACATCTCAAAAGTAGGATGTGTAGGATACGGAATTGTAGAAGATTCCAATTATCAATTAATTAAGCCAGACTCAAAAGGCGATGTGGCACCAAAGAAAGGTCATCTGCTCCATAGAAAAAAGATCAAATGGATCCATACAATACGGTCTATCACTGATGCAATTACTGCCAACGAAATGAAAGAAAAATTTGGAATCGCGCATCCGATCATGACATCATCAAGAATAAAGAGTGGTGATATTAATGGACTGAAAGAATTAATTAAGTTAAAATCAAATTCATAATATGGGAATCCCTTTGGTCGAAATATTTTTTAATGCCAGAAAATCGATTTTTTGAAATTTGAAATCATTCCACGAAAGCGCTATTTTTTATGGGAAAGCCATAACATACAATAGCACAAATTCATTAAGAATTCTCTTACCCGGGGTTGTTTTCCGTTTCCTCTCTGTTTTCGTCGCCGGCGGGTCTGGAAGTTTCCGGATAGGTTTCGCCTATCACCTTGCTCAATTGGCCCGAGGCGAGATAGAGGCGAATCCATGATCGGATTCGGTCCGTTGTTACCAGACGCAGCTTCTCATCTGTTGTAAATAAAAGATTTTCCGCATCCATTAACTCCTGGAGCATTGCCTTTCCCGACCGGTATCTTTGCCTTGCAAGCGAAGCCGCATACTGCGCATCACGCAAATTATTTTTTAGCCTTTTTCGCTCTTCCAGGTTTCTGCTATAATCGACCATTGCATTTTTAATCTCTACCTGGATTCCAAGCATAGCATCCTGCCGGGTCGCCTGCAGCTCTCTAATTCTTGCCTCCACGCTTTGCCGCCTTGTAGACCTTGTTCCCGCCTCAAAGAGGGGAAGCCTGACTCCCGCCTGAAGTGACATCCAGTTATTTCGCGTAAACTGCCCTGAATCACTATGGATATAGCTCCCTTTTATAAAAAACACGGGCAGGAACCACCACTCCAGTTCCTCCTTCTCCATTTTCCGGGCGCTCAGTTCCTCCTCCAGGGCCTGCAGATCCTTCCTCTCGTCTATCATCGCCTCCGATTTCTCTTCCAGGTTTTCCAGTAACTCTTCGCCGGGGAGATCCTGTTCGGCAATGGGGGCCGGTTTTAACGGGTGATCCTTTCCCAGAGACTGCCCCAGGGCATGCATCGCGATCTCTTCTTTTTTTTCCAGCGTAAGCAGACCACTTTTTGCGTCGGAATGGGCCAGTTGCAACCGCAGTAAATCGACCCGGGAGACTCTCCCGAACCTGTAAAACCTCCGGATCTCCGTCAGCCGCGCAGACAGATTGCCTTCCAGGCTTTTCAGGCTCTCCCTTTTCGCCTGGATTTCAAGCACCTGCAAATACCTTTCTGCAACTTTCGCTATGGCCTCTTCTCTCTTTCGCTTCGACATCAATTTCGCCGCCCCGGCCATGCGACCGGCCGCCGGCACCGTGTAAAACATGGCTCCCGGATCAAAGATTGTCTGCTCTATTTCGATCGCCCCCTGGCCGTAGGATTTCGATAAGCCTCCCACCGAACCAATAGGAGTTCCTACCTGGAGTCTTGAGCTGAGTATATTATAGTTATATCCCACACCGGCCTTCGGAAAATATACCGAACGTTTGTATGTTTCTGCCTGAGCCTCCGCGCTCTTCGCTGCCTCTTCCGCACTTACCACTCCCGGAGATGACCCGGCCAGCGACAGCGCCTCACCGAACGTAATTTTTTCCATCTCTTCGGCCCTGAGCTGATCCATAAAGAGAAGGGGAAGCATTAAAACAATGACTCCGAAAAGGTTATTTATCTTTTTATCTTTTCTTACAGACCGCCTGATCTTCTTAACAAACGAATCCTCATCGTATACGATACTGTAAAAGGCCGGTATTACAAGCAGCGATAGAAGTGCTGAAATTGCAAGACCGGAAATAATCGCCCAGGCGAAAGGGGGCCAGAGCGACGCCCTTGTAAGCGCCAGGGGCATCAGTCCGAAAATGGTTGTGGCGGTTGTCAATAGAATGGGCCTGAGTCTCTGGCTTACGGCATATTTAACGGATTCCTCAACAGTTTTGCCCTGTTCCCGCGCCTTTTCCGTGGCATCGAGAATCAAAATTCCATTGTTTACGGCAATTCCCACAAGTGCGAGCATACCCAGAAGCGAGAGAAACCCGAATGGATTTCCCGTAAACAGGAGTCCCGGAACGACACCGGTCATGGCAAGCGGAAGAGCCATTATAAGGATTCCCATTTTTGTAAATGAGCGAAATTCGATTAAAAGCGAAATGAAAAATAGTCCGATTCCAAGAGGGAGCGCTGCAAGTATAGCGCTGTTTGCCTCTCCCGATTCCCCTGTTTCACCGGCCGTTTCCAGACGAACCCCATCGGGTAACTCAATTTCCTTTATTTTTTCATTAAACTCGCTCATCACCGTAGTGGCATCCGTTCCGTTTTTAAGCTGTGAAAGGACGGAAACGTATCTTACCCGATTCTTGTGCAGGATCAAAGAAGGCTGCCAGTCCGGACGCGCTCCAGATAGATCCTTTAAATATACGGATCCTGATACTGTCTGCCGGATATAACTGTTTTCAAGATCAGTAACATTCATGTCCTCACCGCTTCCCGAGCGAAGGTAAACGGGGACCGGTTCTTCGCCTCCCCGGTATTGTCCGAGAGGAATCCCTCGAGTTCTGGCCATTAATACGGAAGTAACAATATTTCGATCGACTCCATACTGCAGCGCATTGGCATCACCTGTCTCAAAGCGAAGACCGGGAGCCCCGATGCCCATATTGTTGCGAATGTTCTTTGTCCCATTGATTTTCTGCAGGATTTTCTGAATAATCTCAGCCGCATCCTGGAGAGCTTTTGGGTTCTCCCCCATAACAAGAATTTCAATGGGAGCATTGATAGGGGGCCCCTGCTCCATCTCGTTTACTATAACCATTGTCGTGGGCAGGACCTTCCTTGCTATTTTTTCGATTTCAAGTTTCACCTTTTCGCCGGATTCAAACGAATCAAGGTCGACGATAAACTGCGATATATGCGGACTGCGACTGGAACCATGTACATTATAATAAAAACGGGGAACACCCCGTCCCACAAACATACTCACATTTTCTATTTCCGGAATATCCTTTATTGCATTGTATAAAATGAAAGCCTTCTCTCTCGATGTGTTTATATGCGTCCCTTCAGGACTCTGGATCTTAATCGTCAATTGATCACGATCGGCGGAAGGAAAGAACTTCTTTCGAACGACTATAAATCCCGCACCTGCCAGGACGAGGTATACGCTTATAAACAATAAGACAATCCACCGTCTATGATAGGCTACACTCCCGAATTTTCTACCGACAATAGATACCCATGACTCTTTTCCATCCCTGCCGGTTTTGGGAGTCAAAAACATCATAGACAGGGATGGAGTAATCATCACAGAGAAAAAATAACTTAAGACGAGTGTGAGAATCGCGATTACAGGAATGGCCCTTGTGAAATCGGCGGTTGCGCCGGCGCTCCCGAGCATAGGGAGAAACGCGGCAACAGTTGTTCCTGTAGCGGTAGCCAGAGGCATTGCCATATCGGCGATTGTATTTTTAGCCGCATCAAACCGCTCTTCCCCCTGATCCATTCGATCCTGTATTGCTTCAACTATTACAATTACATTATCGATCAGGATACCCAGCGACATTACGAACGCCGCAATAGAGATCTGGTTCAGCACTCCGCCGCCTGTTGCGAATATTCCCAGCGATGAGACCACGATGGCCGGGATCAATGAGGAGACAAGAAATCCCATCTTCCAGCCCATACCCAGAAATATGACAACAGCGACCGTGATCATACTGGATAGAAGGTTTATCGAAAGATCATGCAACCGCGTTTCGACATAATCGGGTTGAAAACTCACTTCCGAAATATGCATCTTTCCGTCTGTAAACCCTTCGTGACTTTTCTTGAATCTATCTACTTTTTTACGAATCAGCTTACCGAATTCGACAAGATCCTGACCTTTTCTCGGAACTATCGCGACTCCTACCGATCTTTCGCCGTTGTAAAAGAAAAACTCCACAGGCGGATCAGAAGGTGAAAGAGTCACTTTCGCAAGATTTTGCAGCCGTATAACCTTTCCCGAAGCAAGGATGATTGGAAATGACCTCAGTTCTTCCAGTGAGTGGAAACTGGAGTTCGTATTCACATTAACACGACGATCATCCATTCGAATGGACCCTCCAGGGAGCGCCCGGTTACTGGAAAGAAGGACTCCTGCCAGCACGTCGTATCCGAGTCCCGTTCGATCCATGTTTCGATCGTCGATCTCAATCCTTACCTCTTCTCCCGGGTCACCGGGCAATCCTACTCCTGTTACGCGGTCCAGTCGCAGCAGTTCTTTCTCCAGCTCCCGTGCCATATCGTATAGAGCAATGGGATCATCCGATCCGTGGACGGCATAGACAATAGCATCCAGATCACTTGCATTTCGATCCAGCTCCGGACCGATAACTCCCCGGGGAAGGTCACCTCTCCCGGCATTCATTGCGTTTTCCACGTTTCTCCAGGCTTCGTTAATTTGCGATTCCGTACTTACGAAATCCTGGAGCTCGATTACGATTATTGCGAATTCCGATCGAATTGTCGTTTCGACCTTCTTTATTTCACTAACCCTGGCGAGTTCTTTCTCCAGAGGCTGCACGACCAGTTTTTCCATCTCTTCGGGAGGGCTCCCTGGATGTATCGCCTGTATAAAGCCGAATCGCGACTTCATGGCAGGATCTTCTTCGCGGGGCATGGTCAACCATGATATAATTCCCATCACACCCAGGACGAATCCCAGTGACAGAACAATCTTTCTATATTCAAGAATAAACTCGGCCGTTTTCATGGAACCACCTCAACTCTTTCGCCATCAACAAGACCTTCCAGTCCTTCTATCACAATCCTGTCTTCCGCGTTCAATTTGTGGGAGAATAACACAATTTTACCTTTGTAAAAGGATTCCGGTTCACCGGTCTCAACTCTCTTTACTCTTTCATCGCGAACTACAAAAAGCGATGTATCCTTTCCGGTGGGATTCCAGATCGCTTGAATGGGGACAACCCAGTGAGGATCTTTGCATCCTCGCATTTCGACCGTGACTTTCAATTCATCAAGCAAAAGGGGAGGATAGTAAAACCTTAGATATGTTATGCTCTTCGTCTCTATAAGATTTGCAGAAATCATCTCGCGATCCATTGTGGGGACAACAATGCGATATTCCGGATGACCGAATTTGCAAGGTTTATCTTTTAACATGATTCGATGCAGTTTTCCATCTACCCGATCAACTTTTCCGGCAAATCGAATATTTCTATTAAGCGGTAATTTCTCTATTGATGCGATTCGCACCCGCTGCCGATCTTCAAAATCTTCCCGGGACGCATCTTTGCTGCATCCGGAAAGGATCACTATGGAGATAAGGAACACAGACTTTATAAGATTTCCCGATCCACCTTTCCGTCGGAAATTGTTAATAATTTTATAACCATCTATCATAATCTGAACACCGTTCACAAAATAGTAAAAAATTTTAGCTAAAAAGGAGGTTCATAAATTCCTCAATGGCGGCCTCTGTTGATCTGTCACGATCTCGATCCTTAAATATATTAAAACGCCCGGAAAGCTCCAGATTGACCAGACCATGAAGCGTGCTCCAGATTAGAATGCTCACATCTCTCGCATCGCCTTTCCTGATATATCCCCCTTTTAAAAGCTCTTCCACGCTGCTTTGCAGAATCGTAAAAGTCGCTTTTCCTTCGGTCCACTCTACGTCCATATCCTTCAATGGAGATTTCATTGTAAAAAGGAGTTCGTAAAGGTTGGGTTCTTCCCTGGCGAATTTTATATACATCTCCACACGCTTTCGAAACTCTCCAACCGGGTCACCTTTACTCTCCACCTGTTCCAGTATATGCCTGAACCGGGACATAGCTTTCTCATGTATGTGAAAAAGGAGATCATTTTTATCCTTAAACAGCAAATAGAGAAAGGCCGGGCTGTACTCAACCTCTTCGGCAATTTTTCGCATGGAAAGCTTTTCGGCCCCGTATTCAATAAACAACTGGCCGGCAACATCGATAATATGCTTTCGAGCCTCCTCTTTTTCACGTTCCTTTCTCTCAGCTATTCCCATAAACATGAAATTAATTGTGAACACTGTTTATAAATCAAGAAAAATATTCAGGGAATGGAAAAAGATTTATAAGTGAAGACTTCTTCTGGTCAAATCTTCCTATAAGATACTACTCTACTTGAGTGGCCTGATTTCCCTGCATTTTAATTATATGTCAAACCTGTGACACTCCACTTGACAGATGTTATGTTATGTGATAAAGAGGCCGGATCGGATCGATTCACACCCGGTATTTACGGCCACGAAAGAATCCCACCACCTTTCCTCCCACCCATAGGGGGCAAATGTGCATTCTGTTTTGCCTGCAAAATCTATCCGGCTTGCCAGTTTAATGGATAACTGCCATAGTGTCTGCGGATTATGAATAGTGGGACGACAGAACAGGAGGAGGCTCTTCTCGACCTTGCAAGCAGTGGCGATGAAGTGGCATTTGCCCGTCTGATTCTACCATGCCGCGAAAAGCTGTATCTAAAAGCACTATCCGCCGCCAGAGATAATGATGATGCGCAGGATATCATTCAGGATGCCGTACTTTCAGCCTACAAAAACCTTTTAAAATTCAAAAGAAAAAGCCGTTTTTGTACATGGCTTTATGCTATTCTCATAAATTCCATAAGATCATTTTTTAGAAAAAAAAAGAAGACAGTCATTCTGGAAGATGCAGAAAAACGAATTGCCGATCCACGTCAACTTATTGCAGAAAAATATGAACTGAATGAACAATCAAGGCATCTAATAAGTGTTATAAATTCTCTGGAAGAGAAATATAGGACTCCTGTATTATTATATTATTATGAAGATCTCTCTTATGAAGAAATTGCTGATCAAATGAATATCAAAGAGGGAACTGTAAAAAGTCGAATGAATAAGGCACGCGAGCTTATTGAAAAAAAGCTCCATGAATCTACTGTTCAGGAGGGAATGTTATGACAAAAAAACAGCCAGATAAGTCATCGCATAACCATGACCTGGACAATCAATTAAGAGAACTTTTTAACGATATCAGGGAAAAGGAAAAAAAGAATATCCCGGATGAGAAAGAATTTGTTAACCTGGTAAGCGTCTGGTTAAAAGAATATAAAAACTCCTCACGACCTCATAATAGTATTTTTTCCGGATTTCTTTCCGACTGGAGAAGATACCTTCGAATGCACAGCAGCTTTGCTGCGATCGCCGGAGCTCTTGTAATAACCGGAATTGCAATTCCTGTTTATTTTCAAAACAGACCATTGGAAAAAGAGTTATTATTTGATCAATACTCCTCACGAACGGATCACTCAGAAAGCACTGTCATTGCTGACAATGATCTCAAGGCAAAAAAGTATGCGAACGAAGCTATTCCGAAGCTTTCCGGAGAAGATTCCACAACCACCGGTGGTTTATCGCCTTCAAGAGCGAAATCATCTAATAATGAACTGTCCGGACCGTCGCCTGCGCAGTCTCATGATTTCAGTAGTCCTGCCCCGGTGGCGCCGCGTGAATCAGACGATTTTGCTGAAATGACTGAAATACAATCACCGTCTACTGAGTCCGTCCTTTCGGAATTAGCTTCCGGAGCATCGGTAATAAAAGAAGAGAGTGAAGAGAAAATTGATTCAGAAAAAGCATCTTCAGCAAAAAAATCTGTAAGACGCTCATTCGTTCCCGAGAAGAAAAGTGACCGGGATATACTCACAAGAGAACAGCAGAAGGATCTTCTCGAGGAACTGGATAAAACAACGAATATAACTCGAAAAATCGAGATACTGAAAAAACTCTTAAATCATTATAAAGCTACCGAAAACACAGGCGCCGTAAAAGAGACGGAATTGCGTTTAAAAAATTTGAAATAATAATTCTATTTTTAGAATCATTCCTTGCCCATTCGTCCAATTATTTGTAAATTACAAATGAATTAAAACTATTGCAGAACTTGTGAAACAGCCTGTTTTTCTTTGTCCAATATTCACATTACCATGTGATTATAAGAGGACTGTAATAACCGGAGGATGACGGGTTTGATCGTCAGATAATTTCATATGGGAAAAAAGTCAGACAGATATAATTGCATCAACCATACAGCATTCGCCACCTCAGACATGAATTTGACAATTCGCTACTGGAGGGATTTGCTGGGAATGCCGATCTCCGTCACACTGGGACAGGATGGAACCCGACAGTATTTTTTTAGGTTATCTGACAGGTCATACATTACTTTTTTTGAGTGGAATGAAGTGGAACCGGTCAAACACAAACACCATGGCGCAGCCGTGAAGGGTCCTTTTATTTTTGACCATATCTCTATAGGTGTTTCTAAAAAAACCCATCTATTTCAGATTCAAGATGAGCTAGAAATTGCTGACCAGGCAGTATCGGATGTCATTGATCACGGCTTCATACTTTCCATTTATACATATGATCCAAATGGAATACCACTGGAATTTTCCTGGCTGAAAGACAATGTAAATGTTACGAAAGATCCAATTTTAATGGATAAAAAACCCGCAGCAGAACTGACCAATGGACTGCAGCCGCTGGATAATACATGGCCTGTTCCCGACAAGTATTCAGACGAATCTCAGTGGATTATTGTACCGGGACAGGGAGCCGTATAATATTTAACCGGCACATACACTATTGTCTTTATACATACATTCCTGGATTATACAATTATGCGATATAATCTATAACGACAATGAAACATATAATCAAACTGGAGAAAGAAAATGGGACATCTGGTAAGAAAAAAAGCGGAAGAACTTTTCAACTATATTGATAATGAGAAGGATTTTATACTCATAGATACACGAACAAAGGAAGATTACAATTCATGGCCCGTAAGATGGATTAAAGCATTTGATGAATTAAATATTCCTTATTATGAATTCATGGATGATAGAGAAGCAGCCATGGAGCGTATTCCCAAAGATAAAACTATTATTTCCATATGTAACAGAGGAAACGCTTCTGATGAAATTGCGGAAGTTTTAAGAGAGAGTGGCTTTGACGCATACAGTATTGAAGATGGAATGAAATCCTGGGGGTCGTACTATCATTCAGCCTTTATAGAAAAAAATGAGAACGGGGGAATACTCCAGGTAAACAGGATTGCGAAAGGCTGTCTCTCATACATAATCTGGTCTGAAAATCAAGCGATCGTTATTGATGCGGCGCGTCATATAAAGCAATATCTTGAATTCTTGAAAGATAATAATCTACATCTCAGATATGTTCTCGATACCCACCTGCATGCAGACCACATTTCCGGAGGCGAGGCTCTTTCCAGGTTAACCGGAGCCGAATATTACGTTAACGAGAATGATGTTTCAGGTGACGAATTAAGTTTTCATTCAATAAAGGATGGTATGGAATTTGTGATCGGTGATTCGAAACTCAAAGCGGTCGGAATATATACTCCCGGACATACACCGGGATCGACCAGCTTTTTCCTTGATAATCGATACATTTTCACAGGAGATATTCTAATGCTATCAAGCCTCGGACGACCCGATCTGGGCGGCGAAGCAATTAAATGGGTGAAAGACCTGTGGAATACAGTCCGTCATCTTGAAAAATTAGATGAATCTATTACTGTTTTACCCGCGCACTCAACCGGGGTCAGAGAATTTGACAATCAGGGCCGTGTAATATCAACTCTTAAAGATCTTCGCAAGACGAATCATCTATTGACATTAAACGAGAAAAAACTCTTTGAAAAAGAGATTCTTGAGTCACTTCCCGAGCAACCCGATTCCTATAAAGAGATGCGTGATACAAACATGGGAAAGAAACATCCTGATGAGGAAGAGATGTCAGAACTCGAACTCGGGAAAAACCAGTGCGGTGTTGAATCTTACAAGGAAGGAGTTCGAAATTAAGTAGCTGTCCCCCAAAAAGCTTCTTAAAGGTCAGGAGATTCTTGCATCAGAAATCTATCCGCAAGTAGAATAAACGAGAATTGTTCGTCCTGCAAATTTCCTGGTTTCGGATTTTATGAAATTGTTATTTTCAAGAATACGTATGGACGGTAAATTTTGACTCTCTGTCTCAGCATAAAAATTCTGAAACCCTGCCAGTCGGGCTGCTTCCAGCACATATTTTAATGCTGCGGTTATGAGCCCCGGGTTTCGCTTGCTGTTCCAGTAACCTATTTCGGCGGAAGAAAGGTCCGACGATTTTATCTCAATTACACCTGTTGGAATTCCACCAGGCTCCAGAATAATAAACATAAATCTTCGCGAAGCTTTCCAGTCTGCTCGAGCATTTGATATCATTGTTTTAGCATCATTCAAGCGAAATGACTTTTCTCCGGGGTGCTCCAGTTGAACCATTCTAAGAATATCCGGTTCGTTGCAAATTTCAGTGATCCGTTGAAGATGCTCCTGTTTAATATAAGCCTGATCAGCACGAATAATTTCATAACTTTTGCCGTTTGTTTTATGCGTAAAAGTTTTATGGAACATAATATCAAAATAAGGGCCTTTAGATGTGTTTCGTTTACGTCCCATAGTAAATATTCCATTTCCTCCGTTTTATGCTCGCAAAAAAAAGGTAACAGAACTTACATTTTCTCAAAAAAATCAAGTCTCTCTTTTTCCTTTTTTGAAAAACCATTGATAAAAACTCTCGACTCTGCTGAATTTTCCCATTATAAATACTATACGGTCTTCTTTCCCTGAATAAACTATTTTTTTATTATGGATCATGGGGATAAAAGTCCGAAAATTAAACTGACAATGTCTCATTTGCAACAATACTGTAAAATTCTCGGAGTAAAACCCGGTGCATCCGCTGATATCGTGAAGCAGGCCTTCCGTCAGCGTATTAAAGAGTGTCACCCTGACAGATCCGGAACAGAAAACACTGATGATGCAAGAGTAATCATCGAGGCTTATAATTTTCTTAAAGAAGGTGTTCCTCATGAATACCATAATGGACGAGTCTATACATACCAGTCCACAGCACAGCACCAGGCTCGACGTAATCCCGGTGAAAAGATATTCAATTCTGTTTTTGGAAAAGACGGAAAGAAAATGCACGAGAAGATTCGCCGCACTGTCCTCAATCAACAGGATGAATCTCTGTTCAGAGACTGGGATGCAATTCTTCGTGCAACAAAAGGGGCTCAAAATCCGACTGCAAGAAAGGCACCTTCACTTGACAAAGCAACTCCCGCTGATCGTGAAAGGTTTTACCAGGCGGAAGATGCTCTAAGAAACGTCGTAAAACGTTATACAAGACAGAAAACACATCGAGCCAAACGCCCCTGGGCCATTGATTATATAAGGGATCTAAATCAGGTTATGAATTTGTTTAGAACGGTTGCCTCAAGAAACCCTTCCGCTTCGGCTGCTGCACGGTATCGTCTTACTGAAATCAGCGATTTATTGAACTCTGTAAAAATGATGATTCCGGGCCGATAAACAGTCTTGCTTAATTCTTAACAGCGATTCCCAGTAATGTATCGCCATAACAAAACCGCCGGGCAAAATAATTGTAAAGACCAAGTTTACCGGCAATTTTCCAGAGACCACAGGATCTATCAGGGTGATAAGAGAACGGACGAGTCTCAACCAACTCCATATTGTATAGCGGAAAAATCTCTTTAAGACCCCGGGGTGTATAATCAGCAAAATGATCTTCCGGATGACTTTCTCCCCAATCATCCGGATTGCACTGAAAAGCAGGACCGAATGCCGAGGGTAATGAGAATATAAAATATCCGCCTTTTCTGAGCATTTGAGATATCCTTGTCATTGCACTCCTTTGATCACCTAAATGTTCTACAACAAAAAATGCCGCTACAACATCGTAACTCTCTTTTACAATCGAGTAATTTTCAAACGCCTCTGGAGAAATATCCAGTCCAAGTTTTTCTACAGCATATTTTAAGGCAATCTCTGCGAGTTCAAGTCCTGCAACCTGATACCCTGATTTTCTTGCTTCATCCAGGAAAAAACCGGCCGCACAGCCAATCTCGAACAATTTACCATGAAACAGCGTATACTTTGACAGCATCCTCAGTCTTTGTTTCGCATACTCGCGAAGCGCTGGTTCATCCTCAAAATATGTTCTACCATACTGAGCACTGTACTCTTCCAGAAAATAATCTGAACCATACTGTAACGATTTCGCATCCAGATAATAAACATTTCCTGTCTTCTCATCAAAACCAAATCGACGACTGCCAAGCGTTTTTACAGTGAGTTCTCTTCCCGTATGAACACATACATTTTCATTATTTTCCGCTTCATGACCTGTCATTAAAAATTAAGAATCCTGTATGCCTGACCTTCCCTGTGCATTATACAGGAAAATTCACTATCAGTATCGCTAATTCGAATCAATTCACGCGGATGCGCTGTTGTTATATCGCCAAATTCCATTTTCACAGGAAATGAAATTCCGAAAAACTCATCCCCCAGGTTTACAAGCACAATAAATTCATCCTGTGGTTCATAGTGACCCGCCGGGTAGAGTAAATTGAAACGATGCCCTCTGTGCATGCAAATTCTCTTCCCGAAATTATCTGTAATTATTGATTCAAATCTACCACTGACTACTCGAATAATTGATGTTAACGGTATAGCATAATTTCCGCATGTTCCATACAATAACTGCATGGCAACCGGTTTGCTGTTCAGATTTTCCGGACGAGATGATTCGGATACCGAGCAGCTTACATCGTAACTATAATTATCCTTTTTTTGTGCAAATGAAGATGACCAGCTCGAATCTTCGTAATTACTTCCCAGCTGCTCAATATATTTACGAAGTTCTCTTGAGGCTTCGATAAGATCCAGAGTGCGATTGTGTGCCCATTCCTCATTATCACGATTCAAATCCGGATGACTCTCTTTTACCAGAGAATTAAATTTTCTATTCAGAGTATCCAGATCCGGGACATCTTTTAGTTCCAGAATCTGAAGGTATTTATTGATCTGCATAACCTATTCTCCGCGAATTATATATTTTTTTTTCGCATCCAGAGAGTTGTAGAAAAAGCTGGATATAGGGCTTCCAATCGATAGAGTGTAAACTGAGACTTTCGTTTCAGTAAATAATCAGTGACATACGGTTCCCAGGCTCCATTATCATCCACGAAAAAGCACTGTATCTCATTGTATCGTTTTTCACGATCCAGTTCACCCCGGCTGCCGATATCTCCAAATACATATTCAAGCACCTCCTTTAATGAAGATTTCTTTTTCGCCTGAATGTTTAGTTTTCCGGGAACAAATTCCAGAATTTCCTTTTCCGGATATCTTCTTTTTAAGCGAAAATATGGATCGGGTCTTGTCCTCAAGTAAATTGAATTACATGAAGCAAGCATCACTTCTGATTTTTTTAAATATGTTGATATACTTTCAGCAGAATTGCGGAAATATATCTCACGAATATAAAATGTAAAAGAGAGAAGAAATAAGGTTATTGCAAGTATTGTAAACCCTGAGTCATGATAGGGTTTTCGCTCCTCATAGTCCTCCGTATACGTTAAAAGTGTAATAATTATCAGCAGTAGAGGAGTTACATAAAGGGCATACCATCCCTCTGACGATATAAGTACAAAACCGAGAACTGCGGCGATGGATACAAGCAGACGAACCATTAAGGAGGTACTCAGTTGAATTCTCTTGGCATGAATGGACCAGATTATCCATACACCCAGAAGTGAAAATCCAAGGAAGGCGATAACCATGTTGAACCACCCACCTCCATACTGGCTTAGAAATACTTTGAAGATTCCCCCCGTATCCCCTCCCCACAATGTGAACATACTTTTTTTACGATCCAGTTGTGCGATAAATTGATCATGAAAAATACCTGGATGCTGCAATATATAAAAAAGCCATGGTAAAAATCCTAATACTACTCCGCTACCTGCAGCAAGCATCGCACGAAAAGCCGGAAATAAAAAGACTAAAATAACAGGCAGAAGTATAACAGCAAATGGATGACTCATTCCTCCAAGCCCGGTTGCGATCCCTGCAAGAAAGGGAAAAAGCATATCCTTCGCTGTTATTCTTGATGTCTTATAATAGCGAATTAAAAAATAAAATGCGAGCAAAACAAAGAACAGAGTAAGCATATCCATTCGAATTGTATTTGCTGAACGAAGGAAGACCGGATCAAGGGCCAGTATCATCAATCCGGCCATTCTGAATTTTTCTGATTTTGTAAAAATATACAGGATTCTATTCAGTAAAAGAATTACAAGAACAGCCAGAAATAACGACAGGGCTCGACCCCAGATCAAACTTTCTCCGGTAATACCATATACAACAGAAAGGAGAACCATGTAGAGAGGCGAGTTCCAGAGAGTAGCCACATCCATGCCCGGAATCAATCCATACAATACCGGACTTGTAAATGTACCGTGAATGGCAAGATCAGCAGCCGGACTGGAAAATAATGCTTCATCGGGCCAGACGATTGGCCAGAAAGAAAAGCCGACCCTCGTTAAAAAAAATACAATTGCAATTGCGGGGAGAGTCAATCGAGTATCACGTAAATATCCAGGCATCTATGTCTTCCAGAGAACTTATTAATAATTATTCTTTACGGTCCCCGGAAACCTTCTTGCCATTACCCGGATTATTTTTATCTTCCGGGTGGAGCCATTCATCTTTCCATTTACGTGTCGTTTGAAACCAGTCAGACCTCTTTCGTCTATTCTGATTCAGTTCACGATTCACCTGATCGCACACCTTTCCCAGTTCATCGCAATACTGCTGCAGTCTGGATAGTCTGTCCGGAGAGTTGAACATACCACTGATATTATCGGCTGATTTATTCCTCGATTAAGTGAAAAAACCAGTCGATTTACTCCATATTTTACTCACGTTTCATTCTACACATCAAATTCCAACCGGTTAGATAAAAATTGTTGGAACTGCTTTAAATATGACGAGAAAATCGGCATTCTGACAGACTTATATTTTTTATATATCTGCATCACATACCGAACTAAATTGAGACATAAGTCAAAATATATATTTATGATAAGTGATTTCTTTCATTTTGACCCGCCGTAATATTCAAACTCAATTTTGAATGAGCACAAATTATTCATTCCTAAAAAAGTAGACTATCTATCTAATTCAGTAACCCTGACATAACTTTATGAATTGTGGTCTTATTGAAAGAACATACAAACTTCTAAGTAAATCTCTCGGTCCTTCTAACTGGTGGCCGGGGGAGACTCCATATGAAATAATGGTCGGCGCGATTCTGACTCAAAACACTTCCTGGAAAAATGTAGAAAAAGCAATCCAATCATTGAAAAAAGAAAGTCTTCTGGAACCGGAAGCGATGCATCAATGTAATAATGATAAACTCGCTCAACTAATTCGCAGTTCGGGGTATTATAATCAAAAGGCCATTAAATTAAAACACCTTCTCGACTGGTTTATAAACTATGAATATCAAATTAAAAATATAATTAAAAAATGGAAAAATGATACAAAGGGTCTTCGAAACGAGATACTCAAAATTCATGGAATAGGTCCGGAAACTGCAGATTCGATTCTCTGTTATGCACTTGAGTTGCCATTCTTTGTTATAGATGCTTATACAATGAGACTGATTTCCCGGCTAACGCAAGATGAATTAAACTTCAAATACGAGAGCTTACGAAATGAGGTTGAAGAATGCTTTACCAGAACCTATGAAGAAGAAGATCTCATATTACATTTTAACGAATTTCATGCTTTAATCGTAAGACATGGAAACACAATTTGCAAGAAAAGAAATCCGGACTGTAAGAACTGCCCATTAAATACGTTCTGTAAAAGTAATAATATTTTATCAGACTAACATTTTTTTAACGCGAAAATATACAGTCAAAATATATTTCACACCGGGATATTAAATGAATTATGACGCAAATTTTTTGTTAGCAACACAGGGAGATGACAAAGTTTTTCTGTTGTTATGATAGATGAACCGTAATCCAGTACAGCCCATAAAATGGACCATACTGGAAATCAGGCATTACGTTCTTATTTTGCTCGCTCAATATCAGTTAGAGTATTGAGAAAAGTTACTATAGATTTCACTTCTTCATCATTCAGTTCTTTTCCAAGCTGAATGCTCGCCATTGTACGAACAGCATCTTCCAGTTTCTCTGTTTTTCCGTCGTGAAAATAAGGACCTGTGATTGCGATATTGCGCAGCATAGGAACCTTAAACATCATTTTGTCTTCTTCTTTTTTAGTGACTTCATACTTTCCCATATCTTTAGAGCCTGTATACGGTCTAACTACACCGAATTTCTGATATGAGTTTCCACCGAGAAGAGGACCACTGTGACACGAAGAGCATCCCGTATCCATAAAAAGCTGAAGTCCCTTTTTCTCTTCATCAGTAAGAGCGGAGTCATCGCCCTCCATATACTTATCAAAACGGTCCTGCGTAACAAGAGTTCTTTCAAAAGCAGCAATTGCTTGAGCAAGGTTTTCGTAGTTTATTCCACTATCAGGAAATACTTTTTTGAACCTATCCTGATAATCTTTAACCTCTTTTATTTTTTCAAGAACATCTCCCTCGTTGTGCATTCCCATTTCAATAGGATTCAGGATTGGTCCTTTCGCCTGCTCTTTTAGATCCTTCGCTCGTCCATCCCAGAACTGTGCAATTTGAAATCCAGCGTTCAGTACTGTAGGTGCGTTACGTCCACCCATTTCACCTTTGGCTCCCTTTGATGTTGTTGAATTATCAACCCCACCCAGTCCTTCATCAAGTCGGTGACAGGAATTGCATGATTGCGAATCATTTACAGACAATGAATCGTCAAAATAGAGGTCTTTGCCCAGAGAGATCATATCCGCAGTATCGTTTTCAGAATTTGGCATATGATCGGGAATGGTTCCGAATGTGGAGCGAGCTTTGGTCATTAACCTGGTCTCTCCTTTTTTGTTGCAATGGGTCAGCGATACGGCGAAAACCAGTCCACCGACAATGACTGCTATTTTTCTTATCATTTTATTCTCCTGCGTCCAATGATTCGTAATGAGAAACAGCTCCAGACTGTTTTATATTCAAAAAATCATTTATTTATTTCTTGAGGTTTGGCTCAGATAGGCTGGAGACACTATCGTTTGTTATAACTACTCTTAATCTATAATGAGTAAAGAATAATTTCAGGAATTTTAGATTTTTTTTGAATGATAACCGGAGATGCACTCATTTGCCGCCCTGGCAACCTTCAGGTAGACAGGCCGCTTGAATTCCACAATATCCGATACCACCTGGGTAAGATCTTCCCATTTCACCGTTGAAAATTCTCTTACATGTATATCAAGTTCAAGCCTTGTGATATCTCCATTCCAGTGGAAAAAATACCACTTCTGTTTTTGCCCCTGATACATCTTTAGATGCTCGGGTATATCCTCGGGAAAATCATAATAAAGCCACTCCGAAATCTCCCCTGCGGGCTGATTATCATCAAGCTTCAAACTGGTCTCTTCATACAGCTCTCGTAAGGCAGCAACATACGGCTCTTCCCCATCATCAATACCACCCTGCGGAAACTGAAATATTCCCGGATACTGAATCCGTTCTCCAACAAGAACTTTTCCCTCATCATTAAAAACTACAATTCCTACATTGGGTCTGTATGGCTTCACGACTACCTCAGTATAGAAAGACGAATAAAAACGGATTGATATTGAATTGTCGGCCAATTTGTCATTTTTTTACTATTCTGTACGCTCAACGTCTCTGAACCTGTCCACGGAATTCATCAACCGGTAAACAAAATGAGTAAAAAACACAGTCATAAAAAAACATATTATAATGATATTGCCTTGCGTCTGGCACATAAGCTAATGGGAATCGAGCACCTTCATTACGGCTTTTTTACGGGCAAACTGAAGCCGGAACTTGCGAATCTTTCAACGGCACAGGAAGCCTACGTAAAAAACCTGGTCTCATATATCCCCAAAAAGGGTGTTAAGAAGATATTTGATGTTGGTTGCGGCACAGGTGGAGTGGCCACACTGCTTGTTAAAAAGAATTTTCAGGTAACATGTCTGGCTCCGGACCCATATCTTACTGATAAAACCCGTGAAAACACAGGTGGAAAAGTTGAAACAATCACAGACATGTATGAAAACGTAAATCATCTGGCAGATGAAAGTTTCGATATGGTTCTTATGTCTGAATCAGCTCAATACATTAAGATACAGGAAGGTTGGGAACTGAATCGTAAATATGTGAAACCAGGCGGTTATGTTCTGATATCAGATTTTTTCAGGATTCGAGAACTGGATAACCAATATCTAAGTAAATCCGGTCACCCGCTGGATGAGTATATAAAAACAGCCGAGAATCTGGGATTTAAACTTGAGAAGAAAACTGATATTACACCTCAAGTAGCCCCCACTATGGATATTTATCAGGATGTAATTATAAATAAAGTCTTCCCCGTAGCTGAAGCAATTTTTGAATTTGTTTCAAGACGATATCCACTCGTTTATCGAGTTTTAAAGAAGTTTCTTCAGGACAAGGTTCTGCGTCTTAAAAATAAATACACAACTCAGGATGCAGAGACTTTTGCGAAATATAAAGGATATTTTGTCCTCCTCTTTAAGAGGGAAAATTGATAACTATTACAATAAAACCTGTGGCTGTTATCTAACTTATTTGTTTTACTGATTAGGCAAAAGAAACATAAATACTTCAGCAGCCATCAACAGGTAAATAAAGTAATAATAATCAAATATCGCACAAAAATTAATAACTTGACATATCCTCTGTAGTCGCTATGGAGGGTCAGTTATTATATTGGAAGAAAACTATGCCAGATATCACAAAGCCACTCATTGTTCAGTCCGACAAATCTATACTTCTCGAAGTAGATAATGAATATTTCGAAGATTGTCGAAGTGCGATCTCACAATTTGCCGAACTGGAAAAGAGTCCGGAATATTTACATACATATCGAATTACTCCGCTTTCATTATGGAATGCCGCATCCAGCAAACTCGATGCCGATACAATTGTTGCCTCACTGGATGAGTTTTCAAAATATCCTGTACCCAAAAACGTAATCGCTGAAATACGCGAGCAGATATCCAGATACGGTAAAGTAAAGCTTGTCAAAGAGGATGATGGTGAACTTTATATTGCTTCCGATGAACAGAACTTTCTCAATGAAATTGCCATGCACAGAACTGTGCAGCCATTTATTGAAGGCAGAGAAGGCAAACGAATTCATGTAAAAAAACATTATCGCGGACATATCAAGCAGGCTTTGATTAAAATCGGCTATCCGGTGGAAGACCTTGCAGGTTATGATGATGGTGCCAAATACGGGTTCAACCTTCGCGCAACAACATTATCAGGCCGCGATTTTGTAATGAGAGACTATCAGAGAAAGTCTGTTGAAGTATTTCATGCAAATGGTTCCAGAGAAGGTGGTTCCGGTGTGATTGTTCTTCCCTGCGGTGCCGGGAAGACAATTGTCGGTATGGGAGTAATGCAAATTGTCGGCGCACAGACTCTGATTCTGGTTACAAACACACTCTCGATTCGTCAGTGGACAAACGAGATTCTGGATAAAACAGATATCCCGCCTGAAGATATTGGTGAGTATAGCGGTGAAACCAAAGAAATTAAGCCTATTACAATTGCCACATATAATATTATCACTCACCGCAAGAAGAAAGGTGGGGATTTTACGCATTTTAACATTTTCAGTGCCAATAACTGGGGACTGATCGTATATGATGAGGTACACCTTCTACCTGCACCCGTCTTCCGAATGACTTCCGAGTTACAGGCAAAAAGAAGACTGGGACTGACTGCAACACTTGTAAGAGAAGATGGTCTGGAAGAAGACGTATTCTCGCTTATCGGACCCAAGAAGTATGATGTTCCCTGGAAGGAACTTGAGAAACAGTCCTGGATTGCAAATGCGAAATGCATTGAGATTCGCGTGGGCATGGAAGAGGAGCTTCGCACGAAATACAGTGTATCTGATGATAGAGAAAAGTATCGACTGGCTTCGGAAAATCCGGAGAAGATTCGAGCCATTGAAACAATCCTGAAAGAACACGGTCGTCAGAATATACTTGTTATCGGTCAGTACATTGATCAGCTAGAAACAATATCGAAACACTTTGACTTCCCGCTTATTACCGGAAAGACTCCTTTAATGGAACGAGAACGCCTCTATACGGCATTTCGCACAGGAGAGATAACTTGTTTGATTGTATCCCGTGTGGCGAACTTCTCAATTGACCTCCCGGATGCTGCGGTAGCTATTCAGGTCAGTGGAACATTTGGATCAAGACAGGAAGAAGCGCAGCGACTGGGACGCGTTTTGCGTCCAAAAGAGGGCGATAATATGGCCTTCTTTTACTCACTTGTAAGTCGTGACACGACCGAAGAACGATTCGGACAGAACAGACAGCTATTCCTGACCGAACAGGGTTACGAGTATCAGATCTATACTTTCGAACAATACACAGAAATGAATGGTACGGCTCGCGAGATTATCCTGCAGGGATGATGATTACAAATTGCTAGCAAAGAATCCCGATCAGTTATACTGGTCGGGGGCTTCTGCTCCGGGGTCGGCTGCATTCTCTACTGCCTTTGCATCTCCCTTCACTACCATTTCTCCCATCTGTTTTAGTTCTACGGGCTCACTTTATGTTGGCCGCCTCACGCAGGCAATCTGTAGTGATTTCGCAGGCGCGGGCAATCGATTGAGTGCGATTTTAACGGGAGGCAGGTCAATCCCGTCACACTACGATTTCTTGATTGCCCACGTTTGCGTATGAGATACGGTTGAGGCGCCTGCGATGTGACGGCTATCACTTGTTCGCTGGTGTTTTGCCTGCGCGACCGGGCTCTCAGTCACGGGGCCCCGGCCTTTTATCTGTTCAGTTGTTCTGCAGGGCTACGGGCCACCCCTGTTACCTTCGATCCCTGGCGGGAAGGGCTTGCTTTTGTTTCAGATCACTTCGTATTCTTTACCTTTTGGGCCTCATGAAAATGATCTTACGTTAATGATCTTGCGTTAATCATATCACCCGGATTAGTCTTCGGGTAGTACATGCTGGAAATCAACTTATCCGCCATTTATAATCATCCGGCGGATTCTTATAATCAATAAATTGGAATCCTACGAGTCCAGCACCTTGTACTGCTTTCATAACGCTTTCGGTTACAAAAGTAAGGCCTTTCCTTTCCGGAATTCTAAATATATCTATGTCTTGGATATTTTTTCGCTCAAAAACGTATTTGGAAATTTTTGTTACGAGTTCCGGATGATGCTTTGAACGTTCAATATCTGAATTTTTATAATCAAGGCAGTCTATCTTCCTGTTAATTTTCAGAAAATATGAAGGCATTTTATTCGTCATGCATTGAACATACTCTATTCCTTCATTATCTTCCCCCAGAATTTCTTGAAAAAGCTCTTTTGCACGTGCTGAAATTACAAATTCAAGGCTTATAAAATAAACATCAAATTCTTTTATTTTTGAGTAAACCTTGAAATTCAATCCAGAGAAATAATTTTGATCAAGTGGTATTTCACCAACCAACATCTGCGCAATCTTAGCATAATCGTATTTCTTGTTCGCCCTATCCAATGAATCAAAACGTGGATAATCTTTCCCTGCGAGCACTTCCATTCGTAGTATTTTCCCTTAATACATTAATACTCTCCAGATTTTTCACAAATTATCATAACAAATACTTTCTATCGCAATGGAATTATTCCATTAAGTAACCCATCTTCAATCATTTTTAGCCGATCAATGGCATCAAGACATATACCACACCCGAATACGGAGCATCAAGATTATCTATCGATGACTGCGTTTGACTCCACAGATTGTTCTCAAGTCTTGCTATACTTCCAAAGAAGTCACAGCTTCCTGTTTGAGGAGTATTAACACGCTAGCCAGTGGAGCCGGTTATCCCTTTGAAATATTCAAAATCAACTGCGAAAGGGCTTCCCGAAGCACCACTGCGTCTCTTATCAAGAACTCTCGAATATCGGGCCCGTTCCTGCTGCAGTACGTTCATCAGCTGATCAGGATCTATGCTGGCCGGATTGATTTCATAATTATCGGCAAGTATTTGGTTTATTTTGCTCTGGGTTACGGGACCATCGCCAATCTTCGCTCTGAGTGCATTCCACTCCGATGCGCTTACCTCCGATGCGCTTACTGTCTTGCCTTGCGTTTTTAGTGATGCTGCAAGTCTTTCTGTAGCTTCATTGGGACTGAACGCAGGCTCCTGCGGTCCCATGGGGTTGGCATTACCGCTCATTATGGCTTCGATCTCTTCTCTTCGCCATCTGGCTCCCATAAGGATCTGTGCGGCCTGTTGTGTGTTACCTTCCTGCTGCGCCTTCTGGGCCATCTACACCTGCCTGTGCAACTTTGCACAAATTTCCCGATTTCCCCGTACGCAACTTTAAGGGAGGGCGGATTTCGGCCTTATGCACTTTCCCGGCTGAAAGGGTTAGCCGGAGGGTTCGGGGGGCGGCCAGGGAAAGGGGGCGCAAATCGTACCCGGCGCGGGTGCCGAAACGAACGGCTTTATTTATGGATTACCAGCCCACACACAGCCGGAGGGCATGGATGCCCGGAGGCTGTGACCGTTCGTTGAGGAGGAACACAAAGGGCGGGGGGTCAGGAAGCTTTTGTCAGAAGTTTATTTTCTTTATCCAGAACCAAAAGAATCTGTTGAATACGCTCCACTTCTTTCTCTTCGAAAAGCGCTTCACCACATTGCTTACAGACCCAGGCCGGGATTGCATCCCAGTGAATATGATAACCTTTTTTTTCAATGGAAAATGGAGCTGTCGTCTTTTCCATTCGGCCTTTACAATACAGACATTCCATCATTGTTTCCTCTCCTTAAAATCTGATGACCATAGATCAGGATCGGGTATATAAGCTGTTATAATTGCAATATAATCCTTCCTGGGAGAACAAACAACATGAATTGCTCGGTCCCCTCGGATCTTCCGGATAATCCTCTATAATCTCACCGCTAAAAATAACCTCTCTTACTTCTGCCGTAGAAATCATCCGATCCGGACGGGACATCTGACGGATAGCATGCGGCAAAAAGAGAATTTGTTTTTGTGCCGCAGCATGAATGGTATTTGTATCCATCAGGTTCACTCCACCCCGAAAAGCTCTGGTTGTCCAATGGTTTTCAGCTCTTTCAAAACCCGCTTTTCCTCGACTCTGACATTATTCAATTTCTCTTCCAGCTTCTCTCTGGTCTGTTTGAGAGTCTTCAAGTGGAGGGCCAGTTTATCTCCCCGCTTTCTATCCTTTTCACTGATCACCGAACCAGCCCCAACCGTCCTCTCTCCTACCTGCAACGGCTGCGCCACCAAGAAGCACCTGACGCTGGTCATACGGTACATTGTTCGGGGCTTCTGCTTTCTTCTGTTCTTCAAATGGAATCTGAAAATCAATCAGTCTACCTGATATGAACCGACAAACTGCATAAGTTCTTTCGCAACACCTTCTGATTCGGCAGCATCTTGCATAAGCTCTTTTGACATGTCAGCAATCGTGTGAGTAGAATCGCCCATATTGTGCATGGATTTTGTAACATCTTCCATTCGCATTCTTTGCTCCTCCATATCAGTACTTATGGTAGAAGCTTCATTCCTGACTCTTCCGGCAAATTCCTGTACTTTCTGATTAATGCTTACCTGATCATGCATCTGATGGTTTATTTCTAAAATTCGTTCTGAAATTTGCTCTGTATCACTCATAATCTCAGTAATTTCGGTCATTGTCTCATTGATACTTGTTACACCCTGTTTAACATCATCATTATTTTTTGTTACGAGTCGATTTATATCCTGTATTCTTCCTGCGGTCATCACTGCCAGTCTTGAAATCTCTTCAGCAACGACTGCAAATCCTCGTCCCGATTCTCCGGCGCGGGCCGCTTCAATAGATGCATTAAGTGCCAGAAGGTCAATCTTTTCAGAGATATCCTGAATCATCATCACAACGTCATTGATTTCACGGGCACTCTCATCGACGTTCCTGATTATTCGTTCTGTCTTTCGCAGGGAGTCCCCGCCAGTTTTCGCATGCTCGGCTGCATGGCCTGAAATTCCTCGAACCGCATCAAGCCGTTCTGACATCGTATCCGTAATTTTATCGAGTCTTGACAGGATTTCAACAAATTCAACTATATGTTCTGACTGTCCCACAGCCATTCCGGATATCTTATCTATTGATAGTAACACTTCATCGATCTGAGTAATCTGCCGCTCAAATGTCTGGTTGAGCTGATTCACTTTTTGCATGAACTCCTCTGTAACATCTGTCATAAGAGTAGTCGAATTCAGCATCTTTTCTCCTGACTTTCGCGCTTTATTCACCATACCGGCGATTCTTTCCATAAATTGATTGAAATCAAAAGCTACTTCGCCCATTTCATCTCTGGTTAATATTTTAAGTCTTTTTCGCAGATCAGATTCTGATCCTACCAACTGATTTAAGTTATCACGCAGTTGCTCAATGGGGCGACTTACACCACGATCAAACAGTAATAAATTCATTATAATAATGGCCAGAGAAGTAACACCGGTCAATGTAATTCGAAATAATAGAATTTCAGAAAAGTCTTCATGTCCTCTAAACTGATGTTCCAGATGATAGGTCATCAGAAGTAATACAAAAACGACACCTATCGCATTCTGTCCCAGTATCAGATTAATTTTCTGCGAAATTCGAAGACTCCTATGATGCCTGGAAAAAGGAACTGATGATGTAAACATTGCAAGATTTTTTAAAAGTCCTATTGTAAACGGAGATGTATAAATCAGGATAAGCGGAATAGCAATTAACCATGCAACAATATAGGAAGCAATGCCCATCTGTTCAAACATAGTCGACATTACCACTATAGGCCCTGGAAGAACATAGAGCATCATTATAACAAAATAAAACTTCTGTATAAATATTAAGTCGCGACAGGCTGTG